>NZ_JBJUSG010000122.1:0-10792 GCF_046044395.1 Candidatus Magnetominusculus dajiuhuensis
GGCTGCTTTACTATTGTGACACAGTCTGCAAGCCGGAATGACGGAAAGGGACAAGGATGACAACAAACTAAGCAACTACAGCTTACTTATGATGCAGAACAAATTTACCGCGATGTACCACTTCTGGTCATCGAAAAATGTACCAGTCCGGGACCTCTGCCCGAACAGCTTTATCTCATTCCGCAAGAAAGTAAGCACCTGTAAAATTAATATCATATGCGGCACCAAAAAAAAGAGGCAGTGCCTACGGCACTGCCTCTTTCAGCGTTATGTGTTAGTACGTGAAATGCTGAATCGGTGTCTGAGGTGAGTATGGATCTGAACACAGATACCCTGTCAGGTTACGCTTTGGGTTTGTCGTGCCCTGGAAACATGCCATAGGTAAATCCATACACGACCATGAGTTGGATGTGCCGGAGCCGCCAAGAATGCCCATCTGCACGAGGCTAATCCTGCCGCCGTAGGACTGATTAGCTGCCACTGCAACGGACACGCTGCCCATCGCCATACCATCAAGGTTTATCGTAAGCCCCTCAAAAGACAGCATACGAGTCTGATGTGCATACACAACCGCATAGTTACTCAATGTGTTAAAATTCTGCAGTTGAGAATTCAAGCTCAGCGCCGAGTTTGCATTTATTGTAAAGTGTACCGACGCGTTGTCCTGTGTCCGGTTCGATATAACACAATAGATGCTCTTGTCAGTTGCGCTGGTTAAGTAAGGCAATGTATATGTCACATTGTCATTCTGGTTGGCGTGTATGCTTCTTCCACCCAACATAAACATTGCGCTCAGAACCATGACCGCCAGTACTAGATATAAAAAACTTTTCTTCATCATTTCCTCCTTAGCGTTATTTCCTTTTTATAAAACTCTCTGCTCAGCATCCCTTCTATACCTGACATTCATACTCAACGAGTATAAAACATCTCAGCATACCTCTATCGCTACCTAGTACGTGTAAATCTGGTTATATGGCTGCCCGTATTGGAGAGGTTGTGCCACAGGCAGTTGCAATTGATTCCCACGCTCATAACCAGTAGCAAGACCATTAGCCGCCGTCGCACGCCGCATCATTTCATCTGAACACACATAGCCGATCAGATTTCTCTTTGGAGTGGTCGTGCCCTGGAAACATGCCATAGGTAAATTTCCGCAGGTCCAGTCAAGGTCTGTAGCATTACCGTATTTCACAACCGCGGCGCCAGCGCCATCATTATAACCAGCCGCCTGCTGAGTAAGTCTAAGACTAGCCGAATAGTTGTTGTTCGCGTTGACTTTACCAGACAGACTACCAAAAGAGGTTCCATCTACATTGATACTCAGGCCCTCAAACGAAACCATGCGCGTCTGAAAGGCATATACTATCGCTGAATTCTGAGCTACGTCCTGTATTTGTGACGCCGATGATGTCAAAGCGGCGCTGTCAGACAGCACGTAGAAGTGCAACGACGCGTTATCCTGCGTCATGTTTGACACCACACAGTACACAGGCTTGTCGCTGCTGGTAGTCAGATAGGGGAAGGTGTATGTCACATTATCGCCCATTACCGCATATACCCGGCCCTGATTGCCGCCCCACATAAACAGCCCGGTTAAAACCACTGCCGCTATCATTAAATATACTATACTTTTCCTCATCATTATCCTCCTTGTCTTTCATTTTGTCTAACAAGTGTGCAAATGCTCTTCCTGCCATGCAGGCATCTTTATATTGTTCGCCACATTGCTCACGCCCCTTATCACTCCTTATATCTATCTCCTATACACCCCCTTTTCTGCTTTTCTCTCCTCACTTTTCGCGAGTTTCACCTCTACAGCGAGTTCGCCGCGTTTTTGCGCTCAGTGCTCATACCGCAAATTCCCTTGCCAATATCAACCTTCACCTGCCACCTCAAAATTCCACACAACGCCACCAACATACATCCCTGAAACCATCCATCCCTGAGACCTCCACAGCATCCTGCCTTCTTTGCTAAACATCCCACGGCATAGGCCTCCGTCCGCCTCTGCGCTTCCACCTCCTTTATGGACTTCTGCCTTTCCTTTCTCCATTTATACCTTTATCGGACATTAATTTGCAAAACTTAAGTATTTTTTATTCCTGAGCACCCTACCGCTCTTCTCACCATAGGCACCGGACCCCATAGTTTCACAGGAATCCAGTTTCTCATCAGAGAAGTCAACAAGCACTTCATTTATTAAACCACTCAAAACGCTCTCCAATTTCCCTCGTTATGTTGTGGGCGTCATCTGTATTTGTCAGTATTCTGGGCGTAATGAATATCAATAACTCCGTCCTCGTAACATCCTCTGACCTGTACTTAAAGACATAGCCAAGGATTGGAATATCGCCAAGCAGAGGTATTTTACTTTCAGTCACACTGGTTTGTTTGCTCCTTATGCCACCAAGAATGACAGTTTGCCCGTTTCCAACTACTACCATAGTCTTTACTTTTCTTTTTCTTATTGTGGGAGAGTCTATGGTTGAGGTTGCGTTGGTTTGGGCCGCGCTGACCTCCGTTGATATCTCAAGCGTAACCAGGCCATCGGCATTTATTGTCGGCTTAATCGTTAAAAGAAGTCCGGTACTTATATATGAGACGCTATTTAAGATACTTGGGGACGTTGTAGTTGACGTTGTGCTGACTATAGTTGATAACTGGCTGGTTATCACCGGCACATCGTCTCCAACCTGAATATTTGCCTCTTCATTGTCCACAACCATGAGGTGCGGCCTCATGAGTATTTCTAATTTATTTTCCTTCGCAAGGGCGTCAAGTACAACCTCCGCGTTATAGGTGTCTGTCAGGAACTTGAAGATGGTGCCTCCAGAATTAGCACCCAGAAGGCCAATCGTGCTGACCCCGTAATTACCCATTGCCACCCTGCTTCCTATAAATCCTTCAAGCCCAAGCTCCTCCTTACTGCCAAGGGACAGCTCAGCTATCGTCCCTTCTATCAACACCTGTCTGGGAGGAGTATCTATCTCTTTCAGCAAACTAACCAGGCTTTGGTATATTGATGGCGTAGTCATCATGATTATCACGTTTCTCTTGTCGTCTGACGCGATTCTTATTTGAACATCAGGGGCATTGGGCAGGGTTATTACAGCGGAGCCGCTGGAAGACCCTGATGACTCTACAGCCAATGGTTTAGCCACTGTGTTGCCCGTACCCGTAGCCGTAGCCGTAGTAGACGACCCGGATGTCGTAGTGGAGGCCTTTGTGGAGCCAAACTCATCAGATGATTTTTTCTCCTTATCCAGTGTCGTCCTGCTGGTGGTAGCCTGTGTCTGAGTCGTTTGCTTGATACCGTAGAGTCTCTGAATGGTTTCGACAAGCTCAGTGGCCCTTGAAAATTTAGGGAAGAATGTAAATGTCTTTTCCCCGGAACCTGCCGACTCAGGCGTATCAAGACGGTCTTTCCACTGCATTACGAACTTGGCTGACTGTTCATCCGGCGCAACCGCAAGGACACTGTTGAGAAACTTCACAGGGATGAATGCCACGCCCGGTCCTTTGGGATTCGTTGACGTGCCAAATCCCGTTCCATTGAGTATTGCCGTCATTTGGGTGACGAACTCCTCAGGCTTCCAATATGTCAATCTCATGAGAATCACCCGTTTCTGTTTCAGATAGGGCACATCCATAATGTCTATCAGGTTAAGACACTCCCGTATCGTTGCCGCTGTGCCGGTTACCAGTATGGCATTTTCTTTCTCGAAAACCTTTGTTGTCAGGGCGGCTTTATAAAATTCGGCTATCAGTGCCGACATCTCGGCGGAGCTTATATATTTTAACGCCACTACCTGGACTATCTTTGCGGAGCTTACAGGCACACTTCTGCCTACACGTATATCCACAGGCTCTCCGCCCGCAGATGGTTTTAATATATAGAGACTTCCTGCCTTAGCGCCCACCAACAGTCCCTGCTGCCTCAGCAGCTCCACCACTATCTCCAGAGTCTTGGACGCCGGCAGTTCTTTTGTCATATGCAGAGTAACCGGGTTTTTCATCGCCTTTACCGTCTCATCTATAAAAAATGTCACCTTAAGTACCTCTCCCACCGCGTGGATTACAAAATCCGACAGAGGCATTCCGTCAACATTTATCAACACGGGTTTATCCTCCAGCGCGAGTTTCGACGCGTCTATGGGTTCAAGTTCCAGCGCGACATTCCCCGAGGTCGCCTTTTCAAACGACGGCGTCTCAATGTCCACAGGTGGATGGACAGGCGGTTTTTCACTGAGTACATCTAACGACTTAAACTTCCCGGTTGCATTGTCGCTGGAGGTAACATTGTCGCACTTGCCCGTGGTGTTATCGCACCTGACAATCTTCTTATAAGGCAGCTCCAGCATATTCACCATCGTTGTGGGACGATATTCCGCGGTGCAGGCCGCCGCAAACACCACGATGGCAAACACACCCAGAATCACTATCACCCGCCTTACCCTGATATTCAGGACATTGCAGACCGGATAATAAATACACTTACGGGGGTTCAATTTTTTATCGAGAATATCTTTAATTTTATCTCACCCTCCTGATTTTTCAGCGTCACCGAGGTCATCGTTACCTCACTTATAAGAGTCTCACCGTGCAGGGTCTCCCCCTTCTGGCTGTAATGGTACTGGCCTTCGTTATCTAACAAGACGGCTACCTTCTGCTTAGAGGATAAAACCCCTATCAGGGTATAGACATAGACCTTCTTGACTTCCACCTTTTGCGACGGGTCAGGCGGATATTTCCCATCGGCCATAAAAATATTCTTCTTAAAAACCTCTTCGTGGTCCCTTTTGGACGCCTCAAGAATGAGAGCCAACGTCCTCTTCTTATTATTCTGAATACCTTCCATGCCTCTCGCTCTGCTATTATAGCTTATCTCAGGGTTTTTTACAATCATCAGCGGTATCGCCGCGGCAAATAATAATATAATTATTATATCTTTGGCATTTGACTTCGCCCACGCCACATATTGCGCCGCCTTAGCAGCGCTTTTTAGTATGTTGTCTTTTAGCATACCACCCTTTGTCAAACCTTTCTTATATAACCCGACACCACTATCTTGGTTGTATAGGTTTTATCCATAACATTTATCTCCACACTTTTTATCCTCAGCACCGGCCTTGCGTCCGCAATGGCCTTGAAGAGCTTATAGGTCGGCTTGAGCAGCCCTTGTATCCTTACCATCACGGAGGCCTCAATTAAAACAGTGTCCTCCGTACCTTCAATGAGCTGAAAGTTCTGTACAACCAGCGCGTTTGCCTCCGCCGATTTCGTTAGTAAATTTACTATCTCCGTCTGTATTGCCGTCCTGTTGCTCCCTTTGGGATAGATTAAGGATGCCAATTCGTTATTCACCTCGGGGTCGTCCTTAGTGTCAATCGCGAGATATCTTTGAAGCAAGTCCGACTTCGAGGCATAGGCGGAAAGATAGTCCTCTACCACGGCCGTCCTTTTTTCTACGGCTGTCTTAGCCGGGACTACGGCAAAACGAGCTATTGATAAGACTATCAACAGATATAATCCCGCCTTTTTAAGGTTGCCACCTTCGATCTTCATTTTTTCAATTACCGTTTTCCTTCTAAAACAACTTATTGGTTTTTACTATCGCCGAAGGGCTTGACGCCATGTTTACAGTATTGCGCGGCGTCCCAACGGAGTTTGGGTTAGCGTTGCTGACAGCCGCGGGGATTGACGTCCTGCTATAAGCCCCATGTACGGCCGTAGCCTGAGGTATTGACGGCGTTGAAGTTGTTATAAAGGCCGCCGGGCTTGAGGCATTTGAGGTACCGGCTATTGTGTCGCGCATGTCTATGGAGAGGCGAAACTTGTAGGTCTGGCCTTCTCTGGATGGTTCTCCCACGAGTTTTACCGTTTCAACCTCTTTCAAAGCGCTCAGCTTGCTTATCACCTCCGAAGGGTTGGCCGAGACGATGCTGACGTCAACGTTTCTGTTATTAATGTTTAACTGCGTTACATAGGCACCGTCGGCAAGTGACCGGGTCAGAACCTCAATGACCCCCAGCGGGGGTGCGAACTTGCTTACCTTTTTGGCAAGGGCAACAAGCAGCTTTGCCGTTATATCCTTGTCCTGCAGCTCTGCAAGCTCATTTATCTGCTTTGTCACCCTCGCGGTTTCTCTTTCAATGTCCTCAAGGGATGCGTCAAGTTTCTTTATTGACATATAGGAGGAAACCAGATAGGCCGCCATGCAATACAAGGCAGCCCTGAACAGCAGCTCGGTATTCACTGCCGAATGCCACGACCTTGTCCTGAATGGGGACAGCCTCAGGGAGTTTAAACCCCTCAGCGATACGGGAAATCCAGTATCCTCTATAAAATTTATGGGAATATCCATAATGGGGCCGCCATTGAGAAGATTTACCCCACACAGGTTTACGCACCTCATCTCTTGCCGGTAAGCCCCAAGTCCCCGCAAAAAGACCTCCACGCCGCTTTCACTAAGCGGCACGGCAAGGGTACGAAAGCCAATAAAGCCGTTTGGGCCGTGGGCAAAGGCGTAAATCTTTTCCCCGTCTGCATATATAGTGGCCTCAGGGGCCTCCGATATGAACAACAAGTCCTCTGGAATCAGGTAGTTAGAGTAAAATCCCTTAGACACCTCTTCCACAACGCGCCTCTCCCACGCCCATATATCCACGAGCGTATAATTTGCATGGCTCTCAAAGACATTAAAGTGAAACGCTGGGTTGGCAATCATAGGGAACATCTCCGCCACATCATTAGATATGATTCCTTTGAGGTTTTTTTGTACTGAGGGGGGATATTTTTCTCTCCAATAGTAGACCAGCTCCCTGCCAACGATGAGGATGTTTTTCCCCATAATTTTGTTAACCAATGAAGAGTTCCCGCTTAGGGCCACGCTTATGCCCGCCTTTGATACGTTGTAAAAGTTGCAGCCTGCCCCACGGGCATAGCAGACCGTCAGGGGTTGTCCAAAATGTCCCATCCCACCACTGCCGCCACTTTGCTTATGTGATACCTTTAGCAGTTCCCTAAGCGCCTTCAAGAAGCTCTCAACCCTCCTTCCAGTAGTAAACCGCATAGGGGGCGGTGGCCGTAGGATACAGCCCAATACCGGCGTTTATCGTATAAAGATTTTTCAAATATCCGTAAGTCACCGTGATTTCAAGATAGCGCGAAGGCTGAAACAAGTCATACTCAAGGCTGTGTATTCTCCTTCCAGTGAGATTATAAAATAACTCGTCCGGAATGTCCAGTCCCTTGTCAATATAGTCCTGAATTATTTTTCGATTCTCTTCGCTTATGTCCAAAGACGCAATAATCGTCAACGGGGAGGCGGTAGCCGGATTAAATCCCCCCGTGCCAGGGAAAATAGTAATATATGGTTTTATTTTCTTATATAATTCCCAGCTCATACCCCTGATGAGCAGGAGTTCCTCCATGTACTGCATAGAGAAATTTCTGGGGGTATACGGCATCCCAATGCCCCGGTAGTACTCGGATTCGGCACCCAACGGCCTTGGTATGTCGTCGGCGTCAATCCAGTCGTTGATGCTGTCTGTGATAATCCCGACGCTGCTTTTAGAATCCACAAGTTTAATGAGTTTTTTGAGGTCGTCCCCGGCACCCGCGTAAACGGATATCTTGCCATTTGCGTCCTGTACGTTTATTGATATGTCTTCTCTGACCTTCAATGTCTGGTTGTTCGTCGGTATCTTATCAAAACCCAGGAGTGAGCTGTCGGAGACGACTATCCGGCTACTGCTGAGCTTGCCCGTGAGCATCGCAAAGAGCAGTGTGTCGAACACGGACACGGCCGTGGTCATCGCCTCAGCCTTTTCTTTCAACACCTGGGCGGTCTTGACATGCTCTTTCACCAACCAGTTAAAGGCAATCCCTATTATGATGATTATTGCGGCAAGGAAAATCGTCAGCAGCACTGCCGAGCCGACCTCGTCCCCGCCACTTCCTCTTATCCTTGTCAGGCTCATCATCTCAGATTGATGTTGGATTCTGGTAAATCGTTGAATTTGTGGATATGCTCAACATCAGCGCGTTGAACAGTCCATCCTTTTTATAGGCTATCCTCAGGTATTTGGGCAGCTTTCCTCCACTTTTCCCGTAGTACTCACGGCTCCAGTCCCAGAGTTTTGTAACCGGGGCCTCCACATAGCTTTCAAAGCTCACACTGCTTACATTTTCAATTATAACAAAAGAATACCCCTTTTTAAACCTGCCGCTTTGATAATCTCCTTCCAGCTCCTGCTGTTTTTTTACATACACCGGCAGCTCATAGTACACCACATCGTAGTTCTCATCGTGTCTTTCTTTGACTATCCACACGACAACCGGCACATTGTCGGCCATTGGCGAGGCGCTGACGTAACTTATCACATCAGGGTTGCAGACAAAATAGGGGTACCACTTCAGACGCGTTCCATCGTCTATGAAATAAAACAGCATCCCACTAGCGCTCTTGTGTATCCAAAAGTTTCGCGCCACTTTCCAGAGATTCACCCCCTCGTCCATAACCTTCTTGTACTGTTTAAACGCCTGATTCAGGGCGGCGGTAGACAGCAGTACCATAGACGTAAATATTGCTATGGCCACAACCACCTCTATGAGAGTAAAACCCCTACGGTATTTCATCTGACCTGCCCGATTTCGGCTTATACTTAAACAGCACCACACGGTAGTCCCTTGTAAGCGTATCGTACGTTAGCGTAAAGTCAACCCTGTACAGATATATGTCATACTGCGTCGTAGTGTTTATGAGTATTGACGGTGTGCCCCTTCTCTCAAGTTCCGTCTTCCATGAAATGTCCACTCCATCGCCGAGGGAATCAGTACCTTGTGCGGCCTTTATGGCAAATGCCCTGAGATAGTTTATTGCCTCAGGGACTTTAGACGAGATTATGTTTGAGTCTCTTACCCTTGCAAGCGACTGAAACCCGATACGAAACAGGTACATGGTAGAGGCTATGCTTGCCGTGAGTATCAGGCCGGCTATCAGGATTTCTATTACCAGAAACCCGTCCTGATGTCTTTTATTTCGCGTTTTATCCACCGCAGGGCTCAGTTGCTCATCGTGATATTACCTAACGGAGCGGCAATCGCCACAGTATATTTCATGTCCTTAACGTAAACGTCTATATTGCCACCGCTTGTTGTACCATTATTAAAAAACATCACAGGGTGTTCCATAGACACATATGCCGCAAGCGGGGGATTCTCTATTTTTTCGTCGGATTTATCCAGCAGCGGCCACGCCTTGTCGTTTGCGTAGAGGATACCATCATCGGCCTTTATGAATATCTCCTCTCCGGTGAGAAACGCCTCCCGCTGAATCTGAGTTACCAGAACGAACAGCCGCTCTGCCTGAAGCGACGCGGCGTATCTCTTGTACATGTTTACGGAAAAGGGAACCGTCACGCCAAGCACGGCGGCAATCAGCGCCATTACTATCAGCAACTCTATGAGAGTAAACCCTTTTTGCCTCAAAACTTGATATTCCCCACGCTCATAACAGTAAGTATCATGGATATGACAATAAAGCCCACGACCATTCCCATTACCGTTATAATCAGCGGCTCTACCAGGATGACTATCTTTTTGATTGTCCTCTTGAATCTATCGTCAAACACATTGAAAAGCTCTAAAAAAATCTCCTTCATATTGCCGCTTTTCTCTCCCACTGTTATCATATTGGCCGCTATCTCAGGCAGCAGTTCAATCTGAGAGAACACCCCGCCTATCGGCCTGCCCTCTTTTATCAGCTTAATCGCCGGCTCCAGCGACTGCTTTACCTTCACATTTTGTATTAAGTCTATAGAAAACCTCAATGCCTTGATAAACTCTATCCCGCTTGAGAGCATCGTATACATCGAATACGAAAACCTCGACAGCTCAAGATTTATTATCATAGTCCTCATCAGGGGAATCGAAAGGGCATAGGAGTAACCGGCGTGAATTAATCTCTTCATATCAACCAATTTAAAAAACGCCACACCCACAACTAATGCCACAATGAAGGCCTTTACGCTCATAAAATCCGACGCCTTTAACAACATCTTAGAGGCAAGCGGCAAAGTAAGCAGTTGGTCCTGCCCGAAGACGGTAAAAAACCGCGGGATGATGAACTTAAATATGACAAAAAGGGTAACACAACTGGCGATTACCAGAAAAATAGGATATGTGAGGGCGTTTCTTATCTCCGCCCTGAACTGAATCTGAAACTGCAGGTGTGCTGCAATCTGCTCAAAGGACATGCGCAGGTTGCCCACGCTCTCACCCACGCGAATAAGCGACACCATGAGTGTGTTAAAGAGGCCGCTCTTTTCAAAGGACTCGGCGACACTCTTTCCCGCCCTGATGTCTCTGAGCGCGTTGGCGAGGGTTTCTCTGAGGGCCGCGTTTGATACTGTGCCAATTATCGTCTCTATGGAGTTGTCTATCCTGAGGCCTGCCTTCAGTAGTACGCTTAGCTCTCTTGCCATATTGTAAAGGTCTGAGTCCTTTACCTTTTTGCTCTTAAATCCAAGTCCGCTTTGCTTTGCCGCCCCAGATGACGCCTCTATTGACACGACCCTCAGTCCCTTGTCTTTAAGTTGAAGGCGCGCCTCCTTTACGTCCGGGGCAGAGACAGAGCCTCTGACTTCCTTGCCGATTTGGTCAACGCAAAGGTATTTATAGCTGCCCACAAGACCCTCGCGCCGCAGTGCCTTTGATTACCCAGGGCAAACTCATTAGAAATTGCCTCCCTTATTTTTGTCATTCCGGCTTGTCCGGAATCTGTCCT
>NZ_JBJUSG010000123.1:0-10599 GCF_046044395.1 Candidatus Magnetominusculus dajiuhuensis
GCCTCTATGTGTGCCTTCCAATAACTGGACGCCTTTGAGACTGATACCTTCCCTTCCTTCATCATCATGAACCTCCTTGTTTCGGCCCATTATGACACCTGCTACTTCCCCTGTAAAGATGGGGTTTTCTTGACGCTTACTCTGGACAAGCCGGAATGACAGAAAGGGACAAGGATGGCAATAAACTAAGCAACTACCGCTTACTTATGACGGAGAACAAATTTACCGTGCCAGTTTTCTTCTTCAAGGAATTAAATACATAGGCAATTTATGTTATAATTACCTGAGTATATAGATCAATAGCGGCTTATACCGCCTTTTTCTTTTTTTTCGTTAACGGGGTGCCATCTTCACGGCGAACCATCTTCGTTAATAGGGGGCCATCAGGGAGCCATATGGAAGAACAGGGTAGTCTCGCACGTTTCATAGACAGGTGCGCAAAGCACTCTGCCACCAACACCACTGATGAGATTCTCAGGGGCAAGTTGACCATTTTAGTTTACGAAGGGTTCAGAGTTCTTCTCTTTGCAATTCATCACTGGCTGAGTACCACCGAGGGGATTGTTGAAATAGACCATGATAAGCTGGAAGAGTTGCTCGTGAATTTCGGCATATCAAGAGGGCTTGACCCTGATGAGACACTCGAAGCGGCAGAGATAATCTCGGCAACCATAGACAGCGCAGACATACAAGCGATAATAGACGAGATAATCATGAACTTTAACGGTTACACACCAAACAACACGCAGGTAACCTACGCGTATGACCGCCTTGAAAAGGCGTGGGCAATATTGGGGGACAAAAAGAGGGCTATCGAGTACGCTATCATGGTGCTTGAGATAGACCTTAAGACATACGGGCAATCGCACCCGTCAATTGCCGACAGATATAACAACATCGCCCTTGCCCTATATCGAATAGGCAATTACGACAAGGCCGTGGACTATTTTAAGAATGCCCTCAGCGTGGATATAGCTCTTTACGGCGAGGTCAACCAGCGCGCAGTCTGCCGATACAACAACATAGGTATGTCCTTACGGAGTGCCGGGCAGGCGTTGCTGGCCATTGAATACTATGAAAAGGCCTTAGAAATTGATAAAATTCTCCTTGGCGGCTCACACCCGGCCGTATCAATGCTCTACAACAATATCGGACTTGCATGGGGTGTGCTTGGCAACGCTCAAAAGGCGATAGAGTATTATGACATGGCGGTTTCCTCGTACAGCGAACATCCCGGGGAAGGCAGCTCAGACATCGCCGCCATATACAGCAACATGGGGCTGGCGTGGCGCGCCATAGGACAAACCGATAAGGCGATAGAGTGCTATACGAAGGCGCTGGAGTTAGATATAAAAATCTCTGGACAGGTCAATATAAACACAGCGAAGGACTATACGAATCTTGGCACGGCATGGAGCATCAAAAGAGACTTCAAAAAGGCGCTGGAATATTACACGCACGCACTGGAGATAGACATCGAAATCATGGGGGACCACCATCCCGACGTCGCGGTTGACTATAACAACATAGGCATGGCGTGGTGTTCGCTGGGGTTTATCCATAGAGGGATAGAGTATTACATGAAGGCAATAAAGATAGATGTGAGCGTTTTCGGAGAGGAACATGACTCGGTAGCCACAAGATATAACAATCTGGGACTGGCGTGGAGGAGCATGGGAGACCTCCAAAAGGCAATAGATTATTACGGCATAGCACTGAAGATAGACTTAAGCGTTCATGGAGAAGACCACCAGAGCGTTGGAAGGGATTTAAACAACCTCGGCTCGGCATGGAGCGAAATGGGCGACAGAGAAAAGGGTATAGAGTATTATACGAGGGCGCTAGCAATATTCACCCATGTCTATGGCGCTGAACATCCAAATACTGTAACCGTCAGGGATAATCTGAAGTCATTGAGGTGATCTATATGATGAACAAACAACAAAAAGGGAAAATACTTGTTGTAGATGACGACAAGTCTTTGCTCAAATCGTCAACGGCGATTTTAAAGGCAGAGGGTTATGACGTAGATGCGGAGCCAGAGAGTAAGGCGGCATTAGAAAGAATCCTTACAGGGAAATATGACTTAATAGTAAGCGATATCAAAATGCCGGATATGACGGGTTTGGAGCTGATAGCGGAGATCAGAAAGATAGGTTTTGAACAACCCATCATACTGATGACAGCCTATGCGGAGTTGCCGACAGCCATAGACGCCATAAGAAAGGGGGCCTATGATTTTTTACTAAAACCATTCAAACCTGAGGATTTCATCTCAGCGGTAGAGCGGGGGATGCGGTTTAGCCATTTACTGGATATTGAAAAAACTTATAAAAGGCATATAGAGCAACACGCGGAAATATTAGAAAAAGAAATCGCGTTCCGCAAAAATATAGAAATCCAGTTAAAGGAAAGCCAAAGAAAACAGCTTCAAATCTTTGAACAAGCCCCTGTTGGAATTGCAATCATCAACACCTATACCGGCCATATTATTCAGATCAATAGAAAATACTGTGAAATAACGGGGTTTTTGTGTGACGAGATGTTAAATCAGACATTTCAGGAAATAACGTATGAGGATGATATTCAGGCAGACTTAGCTAACATGAAGCGCCTCATAAACGGCGAGGTGGATGTGGTTACAATGGAAAAACGCTACATCCATAAGGGCGGTAATATTGTATGGGTTAATATGAAATGTGTTCTATTATGGACAGGTGATGATGTGCCGACTTACCATATATCAATGGTTGAGGATATAACAGAAAAAAAACTTATTGAGATTAAACTCAGAGAAAGCGAGGCAAAATACCGTCGGCTTGTTGAACTTCATCATGCGGGCATATGGGTTATAGATAAAGATGGTTGTACTACATATGTGAATCCGGCGATGGCAGATATGCTTGGCTATAAATGTGAAGAGATGATAGGCACACACTTGTCTGCCTTCGTGGACGAGGCCAGGGTTGAGGATATGAAACAAAAACTGCGGCGCAAGATGCAAGGTGTTGTGGAAGGTTATGAATTTGAGTTTGTAAGAAAGGACAGAACTCCAATATATCTGATGGTAGAAGCTACGCCAATAATTGAAGGTGGAGAATACGCAGGCGCGGTAGCCGCCATGATAGATATAACGCAGCGGAAAAAAATGGAAGAGGAACTGAAACAATTAAACACCAACCTTGAAAAAATGGTAGCAGAGGAAACAGGTAAAAGGCAGCAGCAGGAGCAAATGATGATACAGCAATCCAAGATGGCGTCCATGGGTGAAATGTTGGGGTTAATAGCGCATCAGTGGAGACAACCTCTAAATGCCATATCCTTGCTCGTGCAGGATGTTAAAGAAGCTTATGACTGCGGTGAACTTAACGGGGAGTATATGAAAAGCAGTGTTGATACAACAGTTGCTCAAACAATCTTTATGACAAAGACAATAGATGATTTCAAGAATTTTTTCATTCCGACAAGGGAAAAAATACATTTCAATGTAAAAACCGCCGTACAAGAAATCATCTCAATGTTTGAACAGATATTTAAGAAAAGTAGTGTAGATATTTCTATGAGAACTATGCAAAATACAATAGTATTTACAGATGGATATCCCAATGAGTTCAAACAGGTGATACTCAATATTCTGAATAACTCAAAAGACGCCATTACTTCAAGAAGAGAATCCGATTATAACATACAGGGAATTATAGAAATTTATATAAGCAACGATGAAGAAAGGGATAAGATAATAATTTCTCTGAGAGACAACGGCGGCGGTATTTCAGGACATATAATAGATAAAATCTTTGAACCCTATTTTACGACAAAGGGAAAAGCAGGCACAGGGATTGGACTATACATGTCAAAAACCATAATAGAGACGAATATGGGCGGCAGCCTTACAGTGCAAAACGTAGATGGTGGGGCGGAGTTTATTATAACGTTGGACGTGGGGCAGGATGTTTGACTGAGATATTTGGTATAATGAGAGAAGGTGATGATTCAGGAGATTGAAGACAAGATAGTGAATTTTCTCAAACCTCACGGGGTTAAGAGCATTGCTGTGTTCGGCTCTTATGGCAGGGGAGATTTTTCAAATGATAGCGACATTGATATTCTCGTTGAATTTTCGACAAGCAAGACACTCTACGATATAGCTGGCATTGAGCTGGATTTGTCTGAAGCGCTTGGGATCAAAGTAGATATGTTAACCGAACACGCAATCAGTCCTTATTTGATAGATAATATTAAGAAAAGTCTTGTGAAGATTTACTGATGAATAGAGGTAATTTAGTTTATATACAACATATCAATAATGCTATTTGCAGAATTGAGGAATACACGAAGGGTATGTTTATTATTGATGACTTCATTAACAATAAGTTAGTTCAGGCTGGCGTTATAAGGGAGTTGGAAATAATTGGAGAGGCAGCAAAGAGAATGACCTCAGATATGAGGGATAAATACCCTGAAATTCCATGGAAGTTAATGGCACAAGCAAGAGACAAATTAATACACCAGTACTTTGGGGTTGATATTCAAGTGGTTTGGGATACGGTAGTCAAGGCAATTCCAACATTGAAAGTACAAATTGAAGAGTTACTGGAGAGCGAGCAACTAAATGGAAGATGAAGACAAGACTAAAGACCAGTTGATAAATGAGTTATGTCTGATGAGGGAGATGTTAGAACAGTGCAATTACGCTGAACGGTATCTTCATGACAGAACAAGATCCCTTCTTACAGCAACCCTGGAATCAACTGCCGACGGTATCCTCGTTGTGGATATAGAAGGAAGAATAACTTACTACAACCAAAAATTCGTTGATATGTGGAAGATACCGGTGCCGTTATTACAGACCAAAGACGACGCTCTGGTTTTATCTTACGCGATTGAACAGTTAAGCACACCGGATGAGTTTATCAAAAAAGTGAATGAACTTTACAAAAACCCGTCAGAGACAAGTTTTGATGTTGTAGAACTTAAAAACGGAAGCATTTTTGAGCGGTACTCCCAGCCGCAAAAAATGGAAGACAAAATACTTGGAAGGGTATGGAGTTTTCGTGACATAACAATGGCGAAAGCGTCAGAGCGTAAGCTCAAAAAGAGTGAAAAAAGATACCGCCAATTGGTTGAACTTCACCACGCGGGTATATGGGTTGCAGATAAAGATGGTTGTACCACATATGTGAATCCGGCGATGGCTGCGATGATGGGTTACACTGCCGAGGAGATGATTGGACATAAAACAGAGAAATTTATGGACGATGAGGATAAACAAATATTCATTGCGAACACAAATAAACTACGGGATGGAATAATTGAGCAGGTAGAGACTAAGCTTAACAGAAAGGATGGCTCTAAACTATATATAAAGGTGGAGCCATCTCCTATATTTAACGAAGAAGGGGCATACGAGGGGGTAATTGGTGGAATAATTGATATATCCGCAAGAAAATTAGTTGAACAGGAACTTCGCCATGCCCAGAAGATGGAATCCATAGGACAGCTTGCCGGTGGGGTCGCCCATGACTTTAATAATATAATCTCTTCGATTATAAACTATGTGTATTTGATAAAAAGAAAAATTTCTGATATAACGAAGGAGGAATTACAAGACTTTGTGGACGAGATACGGGCGTCAGCGGAAAGGGCAGCAAATCTTACAAAAAGCCTGCTGGTATTTAGCAGAAAACATGTATTTGAGTTTCACACGGTAAATCTTGTTGATATTGTTAACAGAATGAAGCTGCTCTTAGTTAATCTGATTGGGGAGGATATTGAGTTAGAGATTAGTTTATCCGGTGATGATCTGCCCATATATGGCGACGGCAACCAGATTGAGATGATGCTGATGAATTTAGCCGCTAACGCCAGGGACGCGATGGTTAGTGGCGGAAAATTAGCAATTAGTTTAAAGAAAGTTAAATCCAACAAAAACTTTATAAAATTACAAAGCGTGCAGAAGTCGCAAGGGTACGCATTATTAAGAGTTACCGATACCGGCACGGGAATGGATGGTGAGATAATTAAGAATATCTTCGATCCATTTTTTACTACAAAAGAAGTGGGAAAAGGAACAGGGCTTGGGTTGTCTACGGTCTATGGAATTGTAAAACAGCACAAAGGTTATATAGATGTAAATAGTGAGTTAAACAAGGGGACAACTTTTTCAATTTATATTCCATTGATAGATAATTTTATAACAAACGCGGAATCATTGAGCCGTTGTGAGCCTGATTGTGGCAAGGGGCGCATTCTTGTCGCGGAAGATGATGAAACTTTAAGAAATGTTACATCTCAACTATTAACAAGGGCGGGCTATGAGGTAATAACTGCCGCGGATGGGGAAGAGGTTGTAAAATTGTATAGTGAAAACAATGCAGATTTAATAATAATGGATATTATAATGCCAAAAATGAATGGGAAAGCGGCATATGATAAAATAATAAAAATGAACAAAGACGCCAAGGTTTTATTTGTAAGCGGCTATACAGATGTTTATTTAGAGAATAAGCTGATTAAAGATGCCCAGTTTAATTATATTACAAAACCGATTGATGTAGGTAAGTTGTTAACTATGATTAAGGAGATGATAAATTGTTAAGCAAAAAGGGGAGAATACTTATAGTAGATGACGACAGGTCGATGCTGAAATCATCTATGATGGTTTTAAAGGCAGACGGTTATGATGTAGAGACTGAACCGGATAGTAAAAACGCGTTAGGTAGAATTATTTCGGGGGGATATGACCTGATAATAACCGATATCAGGATGCCAAATATCACGGGCCTGGAAATAATAGCGGATATGAGAAAAAGAGGCATGGAAGAGCCCGTAATATTGATGACCGCATACGCTGAGTTGCCGTCAGCCATAGATGCAATCAGAAGGGGGGCATTTGATTTTTTATTGAAACCATACAAGCCTGAGGATTTCATATTAGCAGTAGAGCGTGGGATGAGATTCAGCGATTTACTGAGGATAGAAAAAACTTATAAAAAAAATCTGGAACAAGAGGTATCTGCAAAGACAAAAGAACTAAGAGAAGCGTTTAGTACGATAACGGAATTAAACAACGAAATCATGTTTCGCCTGATAAAGGCGTCGGAGTATAAAGATCAGGAGACCGGCACACATATATTAAGGGTAAAGCAATACTCGGTACTTCTTGCCGAAGAATTGGGGCTGCCGAGGGACTTTGTTGATAGGACGGCATTTGTCAGCCCGCTGCATGATGTCGGCAAGATTGGCATCCCTGAAAATGTCCTGCTGAAAACTGAAAAACTAACGAACGAGGAGTTTGATCTGATAAAAACCCATGCAACTATTGGGTATGAAATATTACAAGGTTCAAACAACGAGCGGATACAGCTTGCAGCGGAAGTAGCGTTAAGCCACCATGAGAGATGGGATGGCAGCGGTTATCCTAATGGATTAAAAGGTGAGGAGATCATACTGGAGGCAAGAATAGTGAATATCTGTGACCAGTACGACGCGTTAATGACAAGCAGGCCATACAAGCCGTCATTCGGACATGACAAGACATATGAGATATTGACCAAAGGTGATGGCAGAACTATGCCCAGCCATTTTGACCCTAAAGTGCTGGAGGCATTTAAGAACTGCGCCAATATTTTTAAGGACATCTACGATGATAACAATAAACATATCCCGTACAGTTAAGGTATAATACAGGTGGGGTAGAGAGAACATGAAATCGGCAGAATTTAACAGGGCGTTAACCGCCCTTATGAAATGTAATAAGGTGATTCGTGAAAATCATGACGAACTGTCGCTGTTAAACGACCTGTGCAGGGTGATTGTTCAGGATGTGGGCTACAGGTTAGCATGGGTAGGATATAAAGAATATGATGAGGAAAGACACGTCTCTCCGGTGTCATCTTGTGGATTGAATGCTGGTTATGTAGAAAAAGCAAATATCGTATGGAGTGAGGAAGTAAGGGGATTAGGACCAACCGGAACATCCATTCGCTCAGAGAAGCCTGTGGTTTGCCAAAACATGACTACAGATGAAAAACTAAAACCGTGGAGAGAAGACGCAATCATGCGGGGTTACGCGTCTTCTATTGCCTTGCCGTTGATTATTGATGATTTTGTTATAGGCGCTTTAACCATTTACGCAATTGAACCTAACGCATTCAATACCGATGAGGTTGAGTTACTACAGGAGTTAGCAGCGAGTCTGTCATTCGGCATTTCACACATCCGCCAAAATAAGACCAACGAGGAAATCACTCATAGTCTTGGGGAAAGTGAACAGAGGTACAAGACTATTTATAATGAAATGGCTATGCCTATCCTCATAATCAATCCCGATACGTTAGAAATGAAAGACGTCAACGAAAAGGCATGTCTGTTTTATGGTTATTCAAGGGATGAGTTCTTAAAGAAGAGGCTTACAGATATACAAACCCTGCCTAAAGAAAAACTCCTTTCCATTGCCTCGGAAATAATCGGCAAGAAACGGGAGTTTTTAGCAACCAGCCATCGCACATCGTCTGGAGAACTAAGAGACATCGAGGTATATACCGGGGTTGTCACTATACAGGGGAAAGATTATGTCTGCTCAACAATTCACGATATTACACAGCGTAAGATTATCGAAGAACAGCGCGAACAGTTCCGCAAGTTTTTTAATAGCTCAGAGGATCTTATGGTGATGGCCGACCCAAATGGTGCCTTCAAAAGTACAAACCCAGCCTGCACAAAGGTCTTGGGTTATTCCGAATCAGAGCTTTTGTCAAAGCCGTTTATTGATTTCGTTCATCCTGATGACCGGCAGTCTACATTAGATGAAATGGCGCGGCAGATTCAAAGGGGCTATTCGCTGAACTTTGAAAATAGATATGTATGCAAAGACGGTTCTTTTCGTTACTTGTCCTGGCATGCCAATTTTATTGCGGAGGAAGGAATCACCTATGCCACAGCCCGGGACATTACCGACCGTAAGATGCTTGAAATTAGCCTGATAAAAGCAAGCGAGGTTAGAATAAGATTAGAAGAACGATATAAAAGAATTCTTTCTGCCTCTATTGAGGGTTTTTGGATGCTGGACATGGAAGGAAATATCCTGCAAGCAAATGAGGCATATTGTAAAATGTCAGGATATACACAAGAGGAGTTGACGCACATGAACGTAAGAGATATTGACGCGATAGAAACTCCTGAAGAAACAAAAAGACGCCTGATGACAATAGAGGAGATAGGGTGCGTCAGGTTTGAATCTAAACATAGGTGTAAGGGCGGCAGGATTATGGATGTTGACGTAAGTGTCAATTTTATCAAGCAAGACAACATAATGTTTTCATTCATAAGGGACATAACATCCCGTAAACAAATGGAAGAGGCGATAAGGCAGCAGAATCTGAACCTGCAAAAGAAAGTCGAAGAGGAGGTTGCCAAAAACCGCGAAAGAGATCAACTCGTCTACGAGCAATCCAGACACTTGTCTATGGGTGAGTTACTGGTCAACATATCTCACCACTGGAGGCAGCCGCTGTGTGGAGTGTCGCTTTCGGTTCAGGACATAAAGGACGCATATCTTCATAACGAATTAGACGGGCAGTATCTGAACAAAAATATAGAAATTGCCATGTCCGAGTTAAAATCATTATCTGACACCATAGATAATTTCAGGAATTTCTACATCCACGATAAAGAGCAAAAAGAATTCAATATATCAGATGAAATAAACAAAGCCGACGCCCTTATTGAAGGGTATGTCAAAGAGAGGGACATTGTTATCAACAAGGACTTAGACACTACTCTGACGACACGAGGTTATCCGAATGAGTTTGCCCAGGTAATCTTAAATATTCTAACCAATGCCAAAGACTCATTTGAAAGAATGGATCTTCCCGATGGTATTATAAAGATAAAATTATATAAGGACGGCGGCACAGGCAGGAAGATTATAACCATTATGAACAACGGCGGTGAGGTTGCCGAGGATATAATAAGCAAGGTATTTGATCCATACTTTACCACCAAGGACAAGACCCGGGGCACCGGAATGGGGTTATACATGGCAAAGGTAATAATCGAGAAAAACATGAACGGCACAATAGCGATGAGAAATAGCGATGGTTGGTGCGAACTGAGGATTGAGCTATGATGGACGAATCTGTATTAAAGGCAATAAGGGTGTTATATGCAGAGGACGACGTGTATATAAGGACATTGGTTGCCCGTTTTCTAAGGCGAAGGGTTGCCAAAGTCTTTGAAGCGGCTAATGGCAAAGAAGGTTTGGACATCTATACCTCAAACAAAGATGAAATTGATTTGGTGATAACCGACATTCAAATGCCTGTTATGAGCGGGATGGCAATGATAACGGCAATTCAGAAACTAAATGACACACAGCCGATTATAATAACAACCGGCTACAATGACGAACTCCATACAAGCGACAAGGTTTGCAGAAACATAATCAAACCCATAGACAATGATAAACTGATTGAAGCAATGCTGTGTTGTCTTGGTGTGAACAAGGGATAGTTCCAATACAGCAGCCTCACTTTTGTATAGTCGTCATTCCGGCTTGCAGACTGTGTCACAATAGTAAAGCAGCCCCCCCCCCCCCCC
>NZ_JBJUSG010000124.1:0-10411 GCF_046044395.1 Candidatus Magnetominusculus dajiuhuensis
TTATACTATACATACTACCAGTATCGTTCTTGCCTTCACCGAGAATCGCTGGACTAAACCACTTGTTTTTTAGTATTAAGAAATATTACCATATATTACTATGAAGGCAGCTAAAGTGATGATCTCGGCAAAAGTGGACAGGAGTGTGTTTGACACCCTTGATGTCTATGCTAAGGAGCTGCAGGTAAGCAAAAGTTGGATAGTTCAGCAGGCATTGAAGCAGTATTTCGACAAGTATGATGAGTATTTAGGCGACATGCGGGTTGCGTCTCTCTCTGAAGGTATCTCTCACGAGGATGTGTTAAAAGAATATGGCTTACCGCATTGAATGGGATATTCGGGCATATAGGGAACTGAAGCAGATTGAAACAAAAGCAGCCGTAGAAATCCTCAATGCCCTGAATAAACTCTATGAAAATCCCCGTGAGACTGGAAAGCCGCTGGAAGGAAAGTTCAAAGGAAAATACCGCTTACAGGTCGGCGATTACCGTATTATTTACTGGATAGAGAAATCCACAGTGTGGATTGTATCTGTTGGGCATAGGAAAGAAATATACAGATGACAGCACATTAAAAGGAAAAGTAGACAAGGCAGTGCCCCCCACACAGTCCTTGAAACTCCTTCGCATTTAATTGTAAACTTACTACCATGCTTACGTATCTGACAAAGAAGACCCTTGAGATGGTTATCACCTTCGCGGGTATCACCATCATCAGTTTCGCGATAATACATCTGGCCCCCGGTAAACCTACCGACGTCCTGACCGACCTTAATCCTAAGATTACACCGGAGGCTCGCGCTAAGCTGGAGAAATACTATGGCCTCGATAAGCCCGTTACCACCCAGTATGCCCTGTGGCTTAAACGCGTTGTCATGCTTGATTTTGGCGAGTCATTCTCCTCCGACCACAGGGCGGTCTGGACTAAGATTAAGGAGCGGCTCCCTATAACGCTATACATTAATATCGCCTCGCTGCTTATTATCCTTGCCATTGCTATACCTATCGGGATATCATCGGCAGTACACCGCCATACGCTGTATGACAGGATTACCACTGTGGGTGTGTTTGTGGGGTTTGCGATGCCGGGGTTTTGGCTTGCCCTCCTTCTGATGATGTTCTTTGGCGTACATCTTCACATGCTGCCGGTTGCTGGGCTGAAATCGGCGGGGTTTGCCGAGTTTTCGTTTCAGGGAAAGGTTGTTGATATATTAAGGCACCTTATCCTTCCCATCTTTGTGTCGTCGTTTGGCGGGATTGCCGGCATTTCACGTTATATGCGAGGCTCCATGCTTGAGGTAATCAGGCAGGACTATATGACAACGGCAATGGCAAAGGGCTTGACATCAAAAAGGGTAATATATGTGCACGGGCTTAGAAACGCGCTGCTTCCTATTGTTACAATCATGGGGCTTTCTGTGCCCGGTCTGATTGGGGGCAGTGTTATATTTGAGCAGGTTTTCTCCATCCCCGGCATGGGGCAGCTCTTTTACATGTCCGTCATGTCAAGGGATTACCCGCTCGTAATGGGCATCCTGACTATCGGGGCAGTCCTTACGCTTTTGGGGAATTTGTTTGCAGACCTGGGGTACGCGGCCGTTGACCCGCGAACCAGAAGATAGCCCCGGAGATAGAAAAATAAGAAAATTCAATATGAAGACAAACGCGGTCATAGACAGACTCAGGTCAAACAAGATGGCCGTCACGGGCGGGATAATCGTGCTGTGCCTGTTTTTGGCCGCGGCACTGGCACCGCTTATCGCACCATACGACCCGGAGGCCGTCAACCGGCATAGCGTGCTTTCAGCTCCATGCCGCGCTCATCTGCTTGGCACTGATGACCTCGGAAGAGATGTCCTTAGCAGGATGCTCTACGGGGCGGGGATTTCACTGTCGGTAGGGTTTGTCTCAGTCGGTATTGCAACGGCCGTGGGGATTGCAATCGGGGCGGTGGCAGGGTACTATGGCAAGGCCGTTGATATGGCGGTCATGAGATTTGTTGATATAATGCTGTCTATCCCCACGTTTTTTCTGATACTTGCCGTTATCGCGTTTCTTGACTCCAGCATCTGGAACATCATGGCCGTCATAGGGTTGACCTCGTGGATGGGGGTGTCGCGCCTTGTGAGGGCGGAGTTTCTATCGCTCAAAAACAGGGAATATGTGCTTGCCGCAAAGGCCTCCGGCGCGTCTGATTTGAGGATAATCATGAGACACATGCTTCCTAACAGCATGGCACCCGTGATAATCTCAGCCGTGCTTGGTATAGCGGCGGCGGTGCTTGTGGAGTCGGCGCTTAGTTTCCTTGGCATCGGGGTTCAGCCGCCCACGCCCAGTTGGGGCAATATACTCTCGGCCGGCAAGGACAACCTTGAGATAGCATGGTGGCTTTCCGTGTTTCCCGGCCTTGCGATTCTCGTTACCGTCATGGGATATAACCTGCTTGGCGAGGGGTTGAGAGATATTTTTGACCCGCGTCTATGGGATGAGCGCTCCTAATCAATTACTCAAAGACTATGCCGCAGAGACCCCTGACCCGGTACGCTCTCTCAATAATCTCGACGCCTTTGCCACTGCCAACCCTGAGCATGTTAACGCCTTCACACACAAAGAGCTGCAGGGCGCGGCCTCCTTATTCGCTTACACGCAGTTTCTTGCGGCATATGCACTAAACAATCCGGACATATTTCTCCGGAGCCTTAAAGAGGCGGACTCACCTACTGATAAATTGTCTTTAAAAGATGAACTTGCCCCCAATGACATTGAAAAGGATTCATACGGCGCGTATCTGCGTAATTTTAAGAAGAGGCACCTGTTAAAAATAAGCCTTCGCTTTGCCAGTGGCACGGCTGATATCAAAGAAAGCATGTCAGCGCTCAGCCTTCTTGCCGATGTCATATCAGAGGCTGCCCTCAGGCGTACTGTCATGGATTTGAATAACATATACGGCGACCCGCAAAGCGATAAACTCTCTGTCATCGCACTTGGAAAGCTCGGTGCCTCGGAGCTGAACTACAGCTCTGACATTGATTTAATGTTCGTCTACGAATGCCCCCAAGGGCAGACCTCTGGCGTGGTAAGCCCAAACGGCTTGCGAATTAACCGGATAACAAACCACGAGTTTTTCTGTAAGACGGCCGAATCTGTGAGCAGGCTGCTCAGTGAGAACACCGCCGATGGGTTTGTCTATCGTGTTGATTTACGGCTGAGGCCCCAGGGAAGCAAGGGCGAACTATCCCTGCCCCTCAGTGGCTATGAACAGTACTATGAGTCATGGGGCAGGGAGTGGGAACGCCTTGCCCTCATTCGTGCGCGTCTCGTGGCAGGGAATGAGGGGCTTGGCAGGGATTTTCTTGATATGATTGCGCCATTCGTCTTTAGAAAATACATTGACACGCGCTCAATTGGGGAAATCAAACAGTTAAAAAAGAAAATTGACTCTACGTTTAACAGGTACGATATAAAAAAAGGCTATGGCGGCATCAGAGAGATAGAGTTTTTTGCACAGGCGCTGCAGTTGGTCTATGGCGGGCAGGAGCCGCTGTTGAGGGAACGCGGGCTTGTCATGGCCCTACACAGATTGAGCCAGAAAAATCTCATAGGCTGTGATGATTTCTCTGTCCTTTCTGAACACTATCTCTACCTACGGCGGCTTGAGCAGTGCCTTCAGATGAACAACGACATCCAGACGCATACGCTGTCAACTGAACCGGGCGCCCTTGAAGGCACAGCAAGGAAGATGGGGGCGGCAGACTCAACGGTATTCATGGCCGACCTTCACCAGAGGCGCACTGATGTAAACAGGATATATAACTCACTCTTTGAGGTGTCAAATGACCAGGGGGGCCAAACCCTGCTGGATACATATGACGAAGACGCCCTTAAAGTGGAATTAGAGGAAAGACGTGTAAAAAATCCCGGCAAGGTGCTGTATTACCTGCGAAAAATTAAGGAATCAATGAATTCATTTCAGACCCTTACAATGAGGCGGTTGCAGGGGGCGATAATCCCGGAGTTTGCGGAGTTGGCATTAAACTCTTCTGACCCTGAGATGGCGCTCTGTAATCTGCAGCGGTTTACTGAGGTAGTTTCCACCTCCGGCAGCGTATCGTATCTGGGGCTTTTCGGCGCGAACAGGGGGCTAATCGGTGCGCTTACAGGTGTGTTTTCAAAAAGTCCCTTTTTGTCGTCCATTCTGATGGGTGACATAGGCTATATTGACATGCTTGCCGGGGGCACACCTATCAGAAAGACGCTCAGGGCAATGGTTGATGAGTCAATGGCGGTATTGAAGATAAGAAACTCACAATCGGAGGCGTTGGCGCGGTTTAGAAAGATGGAGGAGCTGCGCTTAGGGATGCTGTATCTGGATAAGCGTATAGGGATAATCAATCTGATGAAGGGGTTGGCCAAGGTGGCCGAGTCTATTGTCATGGCCGCAGTGGATGGCGGTAAGGATGTCTATGTCGCGGCGTTTGGGAAACTAGGGGGCCGGGAGATAACGATAAACTCTGATCTTGATATAATATTTATAGGTGAAAACGGCGCCGCGTCCTCAGAGGCGGCACAGCGTGCGCTTAGGCTGCTGTCGTCATACACGAAGGAGGGATACACATATAAGGTTGACACACGCCTCAGGACAGACGGCTCAAAGGGTATGTTGGTGAACACGCTTGACGGCATAAGGGACTACTACTTACACCATGCAAGGATATGGGAGGTGCAGGCGCTCCTGAAGGCGCGGCCAATAGCGGCGGCCCTCCCGATAAGGCAGGGCTTTATGGAGATGAGAAATGCGGTATTTCTCCAGCGGGGGCGGCACATAACCGCAGAGGATATAATCACGATGCGCGGCAGGATAATGAAGGAGCGCCTCACGCCATATAGTGCCCCTGACATTAAACTATCTCCGGGCGGGGTGGAGGACATAGAGTTCCTTGTTCAGTTTAAACAGTTAAAGCACGCGGCAAGCCACCCTGCCATACTGGTACAAAACACGGCGTCGGCGCTGCACAGGCTTATAAAAAGCGGCATAATAGGGCAAATAGACGGTAAAAAACTGTTAAACGATTATATGTTTTATCGCGGCATAGAGACATTAATGCGCCTGCGAGGGGAAAAGACAATCACGCCGGGCAGTGATATATTTGAGACAATAGCGGCGGACTTTAGGGACAAGGGATATTTCAAAACCCATCTGGAGCAGTTCATGCAGGAGACGGCGTCAACAATAGCTCAGTTGCTGAGATAGCTGATTCGCCACAGAAAAGTAGAAAAAAGGGGTATGCAGCAGCCATAAACATTATGATTCCCAAAAAACTTATTACTACCAGAATTTTTGTTTTCATAATTGCCTCCAAAACATAGTTATGATCTCCCGCCTCTATTCACATAATCTCTTATGTGCAAACGTTGCCGTAACTCTGTGCGGCTATGAAACTATGAAGCGAGAGACCTACGCGACGGTAGAACAATATCGCCGGGGTCTCCGCTTACATAGAAGGCCGCGGCTATTTGTTAAGCCCCTGCTGTGGCGCCCGCTGTTTCATATCGCCGGGATGACATGCAAAGTATTTTCTGTCCGGTGTATAGACACAAATTCCTGTAACAGCACCGCCCGGAGTGTTCATATTACAGGTAGTGCCATCGGATTTCCCCGTACAGGCATCAATAGCAGGTTGCGGTGGAATCCGACTCTCTGAGCTTGAGTTCGGCATTTGACCTGGTCTGGCAACTAAACCCTTTGGTGAATCCACGCATGTTGCCGCAACCTTGCCTTCCCGTGTAGTATGCTCAACTGTATCACCCGATTTCTTGCCTTTGCAATCTTCATATGCCTGAGGAGGTGGCTCTTTTAGTCCCGCAAGATCCTGTTGATTTTGAGGTTGCTGTGCCATCGCTTCATAAGTCCACAAACTTAATACCAGCATAAGAACCATCACTGTCTTTTCCATGGCTTAATCTCCTTTCTAAAGTTTGATTACGGTATATCGTTGAAGATATTCCGCAGTTGTAAATTGGGAAAGCAATGCTTTTCCCGTCCTCAACAGAAACAGATTATTCTATAATCCATCCAGATGGGACCGATGATGCCACAGAGGCCGAACTCTTAATAGTTGTACCGCTCATAAGCCATATTACAACCTGTCCCGAAGAAGAGTTCTGCCAAAGTATATCGCTCATGCCATCGCCATCAAAATCACCTGTCCCCTTAATCTGCCATGTCGAGTCAAGCGATGCGGCAACAGAGACTGAACTCTTTATCGAAGTACCACTCATCAGCCATATCACCACTTGCCCTGTCGTAGAATTTTGCCATAGAATATCAGCCTTTCCATCACCGTCGAAGTCTCCTGTTCCTTTAATCTGCCAAGCAGCATCAAGTGATGAGACTATAGAGACAGAACTCTTAATTGAGGTACCATTCAACAGCCATATTACTACTTGACCCGTAGTGGAATTCTGCCAAAGAATATCACTTTTTCCATCACCATCAAAGTCTGCTACTGCTTTAAACTTGCCAGTCAGCTCCAAGCGATTGATAAACGGCGACTGGGCCATTAATCTTAGCGCCGTTCATCAGCCACGCGGCAACCTGCCCCGTAGTAGAATTACGCCATAGAATGTCGCTCATTCCATCACCATCAAGATCCCTTACGGGGTGATGAAAGGCTACTTTCACAGTACAATCAACGGTGATTGGCATTGTGGTGTAAGTAGTGCCAGATAATACGCCGCCGCATGTACCGCCTACAGAGGCAGTGTATCCTGTGTTTGGCGTAACCGTGAATTGTATCGTATCGCCGTAGCTGGCAGTTTGAGCTATTGACTGACTTATTGTCCCATTAGAACCTGCTGACGGTGTTACCGTAAAGGTCTTTGTGGAAGGCTCAAAAAACAGATAGTCTGTGTTGGATATATACGGTGTCAGTGAGTTCATATCAGTGATTACATCGGAATAGAGATACGGTGTGGTAGCAACGGTGAAGTCGAAAGTGGTGTTGTCCGAATAGGTGCCCGAGAGAAATGACTTTCTCAGGGCTATGAGCTTGGTCTTCTGGTCTGTTGTCAGAGTGCTATAGACATAAGCAAAAACAGTGGCATAGCTATAGTTGTTCTGCCCGTCAAGGTCGCCGTATGTTGCCGACAATGCCAACACATGGGTTTTGACAGCATCAGAGGATGTTGTGGATGTGCGCAGGCTTCTCAGAAGAGTGGCTATTTGAGTTCGTATTGAGACGATGTTGGATGAGCTTGATGCATATAGATTGTTTCTCTGCGTATCTACGAGAGAAGACATCACCGAGGCCTGAGATTGTGTAACATATCCCTGTGAGCTGTCACTGAGGGCCAGCCCCGCGGTAGCGGTGAGCTGCTCACTGATGCTGTATCCTTCATGTCCAACGGCAGGGGCGTCTTTCATGTAGAAAGAGCCATAGTAAGTCCCGTGGCGCTCGGGACAAAAATACACGTCGGCATCTATGGAACCGGCATACCAACTGAATATGTCGCTTGCATAGGTCATCACATTCGTGGCCGTTCCTTGGGGCAGCGTTGACATCCTTGCGCTAATTTGATCGTCTGTGATGTTCGGCCATGAGTTAAACCCCTTGCCCTTCATGGCATTGAGATACGCCGTTTGTGTGGAGGTCATTGAATTGATAACATCGGCATAGAGTACGGCGCGGTCAAAGCTGATTTGCCCGTCAATTGTGTATAGCCCCTCAGATGCCTTCCTTACGGCATTGAGATTCAGGCCGGAAGACCCTGTAGGAATATCTCCAGTGAGGAGACGACGAAATGCGCTCATCAGGGAGAAGCGTTTATAGCCGTAGAGGGCTATCTGATTTTGTTGGGCAGAGGCAAGTGCCTTTAGTTTTGCGAACTGTGCGTCATTGAGGATGTATATGACGTTGTTGGCAACACGGGTTAAAAAACTGGTGTTGTGGCCCATGTTGTCGGGGTCGTTGTCGCGCAGGTACTGAAATCCGGTATAGTCCGCTACCTTGCCCGGGGGAAAGAAAGACTGTGAGTCGAGATTTCCAGTCATCATCCCAAGTCCGGCAAATGCTATGGTAGTAATCTGGGCCTGATCAGACAGTGTCTGACTCATGGTGAAGGCTGGGTCCATTGATCTACCCGCTGCACTGCATATAACTGGCATTAATATCGTTGACATGACAATAAAAACTACTCCTAACAATAGTCTTACTTTCATAATTACCTCCTTATGATAGTTTTAACTTCAGGGATATCATGTCTTGCAATAGTGTCATCATGGCAGACCTCCTTAGAATACTTACTCATGGCCTGACACTACGTGTCATTCAACCATGTTAATTATAGTATAAATGGATACTTCGTAAAGAGGGGTTAAGATTAGGCAGGTTTTTGTAAAGTTTTGTAAAACAAATCTCCTACGTTCTTTACAATTCTTAACAGACAAACGGAGGCGATATAATTAAGCAATTCTTGTTGTACCTTTAACTCACAACATGGGGGTTTATCTGGAGATTGTATGGTCGGAGTTGAGAACATATTTGGATGCAGACCTCATCGCGACTAACATCCAGAGCCTACGGCTAAGCCTGAGAGCTTTTACGGCAATCCGCGGTGATATGCCAGTGTACTTATCTCCATACATCGGCAGCCACTAGTCGCGGCTCTTCTTACATGGTATGGATTTTTTAGGTATTCTACCGTACCTCTACGTAGATTACGTAAGTGAGTTGCCCTAAGCGCATACTAAATCGTCAGGATTTTCAATGCCCTTAGTCTGCTGGGGTGTTTGAGTTTTCTGAGGGCCTTTGCCTCAATCTGCCTGACGCGCTCGCGGGTGATGGAGAGATGTCTTCCCACCTCTTCAAGTGTGTGGTCTCTGTCAACACCTATGCCGAAGCGCATCCTGATAACCTTCTCTTCCTTAGCAGAAAGTGTGCGCAGTACTTTTTGGACATATTCTGAGGCCTCGCTCTTTTCGGCGTCGGAAAACGGGGATGGGCTGTTTTTATCGCCTATGAAATCTTCGAGTTCTGTGTCTTCGTCGCCAACCGGCGTCTGCAGGGCTATGGGGTCCTGGATTGCCCTAAAAACCTCTTCCACCTTCTTCAGGGGTACTTCGAGCTTCTGCGCGATTTCCTCGTTGGTAGGCTCTCTGCCAAGTATTTGTGTTATCTCCCTTGAGGTCTTCGTAACGCGGTTGTAAAATTCCATCATGTGGACGGGGACGCGAATAGTCTTTGTCTGGTCAATCAGGGCGCGGGTGATTGCCTGCCTTATCCACCATGTGGCATATGTGCTGAACTTAAACCCTTTCTCATATTTAAACTTGTCAACCGCCTTCATAAGGCCGATGTTGCCTTCCTGGATTAAATCGAGAAGGGGAAGTCCCCTGCCCACATAGTTTTTTGCTATGTTAACGACAAGGCGAAGATTCCTTGTGATAAGTTCGTTTTTTGCCTTGCTGACGAGTTCTTTAGCCTTAGAGACACGGTCCCATTTACTTTTGAGGTCCTCAATCCTTATGCCTATCTCAGATTCAATACGCTTAGATTCATATTTGATCTCTTTATATAGTGCTTCAACGTATGCCGGGTCAATGACATTGGAATAATTTTTCGTCGTTACAATCGCCGCCACATCATCAAACGTGCCGAACGGCCTTACCTTGTTGTCGTAGAGGGTTATCTGTTCAAATAGTTCATCAAGGCGCTCAAGTGTAAGTTTCAACGCCTCTTCCGCCCGTTCGTCTTCCAGAAGGGTATCGTCGCTGAGGTCAAGGCCAGCCTCAAACCTGTTGTAAATAGAGAACGAAGTAACGATTGTTTTAATAATCTCCCGACCCTCTTCAAGGCTCTTGGCAAGTTCTGTCTCTTCGTCTTTGCTGAGGATAGAAATGTCGCCCATCGAATGGAAATATGCCTGAACGAGGTCTTCAGTTTTTTCGTATCCTTCGATTTCATCTTCCGCTTCTAAAACAGGTGCCGCATTGTCATGGTCAACGACCTTTACCCCCATGTCCTGGAGGAGATCCATGAGGTCTTCAATCTCATCAGGTGAGAAAAACTCTGACGGCAGGGCATCGTTTATTTCATCATAGGTCAGCGAACCGCGTTTTTTTCCTATACTGATTATTTCTTCAAAAATGTCCTTCTCTTTCATCAACAAATCTCCCGGGGCATATAACCCATTGTCAGCACACTATCCACTATCGGCCATTTATCGGCGCACTATCAGCCAGCTCAAACATTTCACAAAGCACAATCACGCATTGTAGCATAAAATAAATGGTAAAATCAATCGCCGCCAAGCCCTATTTCGAAGAATTGGAATTTTCACTGCTGGACCAGGGCAATCGCATTAGAAATTGCCTCCCTTATTTTTGTCACCGCCCTTATTTTTGTCATTCCGGC
>NZ_JBJUSG010000125.1:0-10339 GCF_046044395.1 Candidatus Magnetominusculus dajiuhuensis
AACATGTACTATCCCTGCCACAGACTCAAGGAAATCATACCCTGGAATATCCACTAGGACTTCTTCTTGTCAGAGCGTCCCTCTTCTTTCATCATCAGTTGAGTAGACAACTCCCGCATCCACCTCTGCCCGCGGGTACTGTTTTGGGATTTCCTATAGCAATTTTCCTTACTTCACCAGCCTTCAGATATTCAAAGGGTTTTATCTGGCTGATGGAGTTTCCCTGAGTATTGGCCGGAGTTATCAGCACTATAGTGTTTTCCGCAAAGTTAACTTTCGACCCACTAACTATTAATCCCTTTTTTTCCGCTTCATCCATATCCTTCTGTGCAGCCGAGGCAAAGGCATCAACCGGCGCACCTCCTTCAATCTGTTTCACCAAATCGCCGGATGCACCGAAATTAAATGTTATCTTAACCACGTTGTTGTTTGCCTCGTAAAGCCTTCCCAACTCTTCAAAGGCATTTTTTAAACTTATCGCCGCAGAAATGGTTATTTCTTTTTGAGGTTTGGCTGCACCTGTTTGCACAAATACCACAAATAACAAAACCGCAAATAGCAATGACTTCAAAATCTTCATACCTTCCTCCATATGGTTCATCTCACCATAAAGTTTACCGAATAGTAAGATTCTGAGGCTATCTTATTCTGTGTTCCTGCGCTGCTACAAACGCCCGTAACACGGCGTTAATACGGGTTTGATAGCCTCTCCCATCATGTTTGAACCATTTCAAGACATCAGGGTCTAAGCGCAACGTTACCATTTCTTTGGTTTTGGGCATGACAATCTGAGCTTTATCAAACCACCTGGAATCGGGAATAAACGTGTCGGGGTCACTGACAACAGCATGTTCGATTTCTGTATCAGTCATTGCCGCAACCCGTGCCCAATCTGTCTTGTCATCAATCGGTTGCGCTTTTTTTAATGCGTGCGTAGTATGCTTCTTGCTCATGGGTTCCTGCCTTCCTTGCGCTTATTATCCGGCGGTTGTCCCCGCGCCGTGTGTAAACCACAAAAATCAAAACGCCGTTGACTTCGCCATAGGCACCTATACGCTCTTCGCCGTAATCGCGGCGGGTATCAGTCATCTCTATAGTCTGTCCGTCAAAAATAAACTTCGCCGCCTTGAAGTCTATTCCATGCTTCACAAGGTTTACGGATCGTTTTTGTTCATCCCATTCAAACGACATAATTATAATTACATAATGTAATTACTACTGTCAATACTTTTTTTGTACCGCTGTTTGAACTTTATCGGCCTTCTTCCTGAAGACAAGCAACTCCTCCATGTCTTTTGACGCAAAGGACTCGTGCATGTCCGGTTCAGGGATGCTTCCACTCTTGCCCGACGCGTGAACCTTCAGAGATATTGGGATATAATTGTCGGCAATTTCTTTAGGTGGATATATTGGGGGGGCCTTTTTGGCCTGTACCGCGACACTCTCTGTAAATATCCAATCGGGAAGTTCTTTCAGATTTCCTATTTGTTCACTTTTGGCGTTAATAACCCTCATCCCGTTATAAAATATTAAGGACATCCCTGAATCGGCAATATAAACAGATTGGCCATCGGCGCCTTCTTTCTTTAAAAATCTTACGACATCCCCTGTGCGGTCAGCGTACGGGGCGTACGTCTCACGTATAAGCGTCGGCAGGGACAGTCTTGGTTGATGTATTTTAAATGGTACGTTTGACGGGTCGAGTAATTTTATAGGATAAAGTGGATAGTAAGCCGCATAGTTGGTAAGACATAAAGTGAGGACAAGGATATATCGAATTGCCTTACTGCCGATGTATCTTATTAATATGACCGACTGTAAGACATAGACTGCCGGAAGCAATGGCAGGAGATAACGCAGATATACACCGGGCGCAACAGAAACACTGGCCGCCACAGAGGGAATCAATATCCATAAAAACATCTCTATATCATCGGCGGGCTGCCTCTGACGGTTGTCGTTTGGGGATGTAATAAGAATATATATAGGCGGCACTATAAAAATTACAAGGGCAACTATGTGAAAATTCATCTCCCACAGATAATAGACGACTTTCTCGGCGATATTTTCCCTGCCGGCATATCCGGCCTGCCGCCACGGCCTTGCATAGACTATCCACGGTAGGGCTGTCAGGGTAAAAAAGATAAATATGGCAGAGGCAGAGCGCCAGAGCCTGTCATATCTTTTGTAACTAATCACGGCAAGCACAACAAACGCTGCCACACTTCCGGCAACAACTATATAATTGCCATAAAACTGAATCGTAAGGGCCGCCGCCGCAAGCGCAATCCCTGCCACCCGCCTTCCCTTTAGCAACATGTAAACGCCCCAAATAAACACAATCTCCGCAAATATTACCAGCGAGTAATAACGGCACTGCCTCACATGCAGGACAAAGACCTCCGAGGTTGACAGCAACAACATAGACATAACGGAAATCTCATGGCTGCCATATATTCGATAGACGACAAACGCTATAAGCGCCACAGACAAAAATCCTGCTATGGCAAAAGGCAGGCGCGCCACCGTGGTTGACTGTCCGAATAATTTGAAAGACGCCGCGGTCAGATATTCAGAGAGCCACGGCGACCATGTCCAGTTGCCGTTGTTATCCGTGTCAATGTTATCTCCCATATAGGTAATGGTATTTACGCCGTCAGAGACCTTGGGCAGACCAAACTTATCAATGTTAACGGCAAGTAGCGCGGTTTCTGCCTCGTCTCCCCACATGAGTCTGTCGCCGAGGTGATAAAATATCAGGAAAAAGGCCAGCAATAAAATGAACACATACGCCGCCGCTGCCCTGCAATCAACCCTTGACATACTATCGCGCCATGCCCTTTCTTTTATACACGGTCATTTGGACAATCTCCTGATTGGTAAGGTATTCGTGTGTGTCCGGTTCGGGAACACCTCCCCTTCTGTTTGAGTTGTGGACGGGTATTGAAACGGCGTCGTAGTATTTGTAAATAACCTCGGAGGGGGCTATTGCAGTCTTGCCGGAGATGCCCGACGCGCTTACAGGAAACACCCAATCAGGCAATTTGTCCGCAGGAAAACTATTGACTAACCGCGCGTCAATGATATTCATATCCGTATAAAAAATAAGCGGAAACTCGGGGTCAAAAACGAAAACAGACTGATCAGGCCTGGCCTCCTTTTTTAGGAATTTTACAACATCCTCAAGACGATTGGTATAGGGTGTTGTAATCTCTGAAATCAAATCCACGATAGTCAGCCTTGCATGGTGTCCGCCGGTAAACGGGTAGGCCGAATAAACCGGGATAAAATTGGAAGCCACCAGCACTATCATTAAGGCAGCCCGTAGGAGGGCGGGTTTGGCGTATCTCATCAATAGCCCCGCTTCGATAATCGCAAATACAGGAAATAGCGGGGTTATGTAGCGAAGGTTCTGCCCCGGCCCAAACGACACGACAAAGACGTGTATGGGTACGAAGAGCCAAAACAATTTCCCCATATCCGCCTCGATGGACGTTTCAGAGGAAGCGACAGGGACGCCCCTGGCACGGTGGTAAATGTGATACACCGTTGGCAATATTAACAAGGTAAATGGAAAAATATGAAAGTGTATCTCCTTAGAATAAACCAAAAGTCCCTGTATGAAATTCCCGCCCGACGCGTAACCACCCTGTTGCCAGGGCCTCGCGTATAAAAGCCACGGCAGGCAGGCCGATACAAACAGTAGCGCCCCAACGCTGAGGCGGTAAAAGAGCCTATGATAGCGTCTGCGTATGACAACAGCCCAAATCCCTATGGCGATTACGTTGCCGGGGGCCACGACATAGTTGCAGTAAAACTGCAGCGACAGTGCCGCGGCGGCGTGCCAGACACCGTGCATAGTATCCTTTTTTAAAACAAGATAAAGCCCGTAAATAAGCCATATCTGGCCGAAAATAATCAGCGAATAGTAGCGTCCCTGTCTGGTGTGAAGGATAAAGAGTTCTGTTGCGGCAAATATAATGGCCGAAAGCACCGCCTTTTCATAATCGCCGGAGATACGAAAGGCCACAAACATAAGGGCAACAACGGACATGAACCCAAAGGCGGCAAAAGGAAGCCGTGCAGCGGTGGTTGATTTACCCATTAGAGACAATGACGCCGCGGCGAGGTACTCGCCAAGCCACGGCCTCCATGTCCAGATATGGTTTGTATTGGAGTCAACAGACTGGCCGTACAGCGTTATCGTGTTCTTGCCGTCTGTGTTTACCGGCAGGCCATATTTTGTAATGTTCAGCGCAAGCAGGGCAGTCTCGGCCTCATCCCCCCACAACGGCCTGCCGCCGAGGTTGTAAAAGAGCATAAACGCGGTAAATGCCAACACCGCCAAACCAATGGCCGCGCGATATATATGTTTAATATCTGCGGGGGAACTCATTTCGTGCCTGGTTTTCTTTTAGATGTTTTTGAAGTTAAATCCTCTAATAAAAACTGGATTCCTGCTTTCGCAGGAATGACAGAAAAAGAAAATTCAAATCCTCTGACATTGCCGACTCTGATCAACAATCCAGGCATATTCCCTGCTTCCATAAAAAATATGTCATTCCTGCGAAAGCAGGAATCCAGACAACCATCAACCATCTATCGGAGTTCATTTCGTGCCTGAATTTCTTCTATATATGACGAATTTTTCTTTCTCTTTCGCGGTGAAGTATTCATACTTATCAGGGTCGGGGATGCTGCCTGCCCTTTTAGATTTGTGGACTTCTATTTCTATCGGCGTGAAGTCTTTTGACAAATAATCGGGGATATTGTCAGGTTTCATATCAAACACACATGACGGGCCAATCGGGAAAAACCAGTCCGGTGGCGGCATATCCCTGCCGGAGATAAACCTGCCGTCAATTATCCTCATATCTGTATAAAATATCAGGGGAAATTCGGAATCGAAAACCAGAATGGAGTCGTTAGGGGTGGCCTCTTTTTTGAGAAACGCGGCAACATCGTCCAGTCTGCCCTCATATGGCGTGGCGATAGAGCGCATTAAGTTGATTATTGGGAAAGCCGGTTTGTGGCCATACCGAAAAAAATACAGCCCCAAAATGGATAAAATATTGGTGAGACACAAAAGCCCAACGAGGGCATATCGCAAAAGGCCGACTTTGACATATCTCACAAGCAGCGCGGCCTGAAGGATACAAAACACAGGGATAAGAGGTACGAAATAGCGCACAAACAACCCCGGCATAATCGAAATTATGGCAAGCTGAAGGGGTATTACAATCCACAAAAAAAGCTCCACATCTTTTTGAGCGGGCTGAATCGGCGTTTTTTCAATGGAGATATTTTGACCGCCTCCTGAGAATCGCCTGAAAATAAAGTATGCGGCAGGGATTAATAATAGCGCGAATGGAAACATGTGAAAATTTATCTCCACTGCATAGTAATGGAGCTTGGGAATATAGAGCCTGTTATTGAGCTGACCAGCCTGGCTCCACGGCCTGGCGTATAGTATCCACGGCGCGGCCATCAACGCAAACGCGGCAAACCCGGAGATAACGTACCGCCAAATGCGTTGGCGGCGTTCTTGTACGAGAATTACGGTAAACACAATGGCTATGATATTTCCTATGACAATAATGTAATTACAATAAAATGCGGTGGCAAGGGCCATTGACATATGAAATGCGCCGCTTCTGCCGCGTCCCCTGATAATCCGGTATAGTCCCAGTATGAGCCAAATCTCCGCAAAAATTACGACTGAATAGTACCTGCACTGCCGGGCGTGAAGAATAAACAGCTCTGATGTAATAAGGCACAGCACGGCTATTATGGTTGTTTCGTGGGTTTCGTATATTTTATACACTAAACGGGCGAGCAATATGGCAGATAGCAACCCCAAAAAAGCGAAAGGCAGGCGTGCCGCCACCGTTGATTTACCCAGCATGGAAAACGACGCGGCCGTCAGGTACTCATCAAGCCAGGGCCGCCACGTCCAGACGTTGTTGTCGTTGGAGTCAACCGCCTTGCCGTACAAGGTAATAGTATTTTTGCCGTCTGTGCTTACAGGCAGCCCATACTTCATAACATTTGCGGCAAGTACGGCAGTCTCGGCCTCATCCCCCCAGAGAGGTCTGCCGCCGAGATTGTAAAACATCGCCATAGCGGTAATGATAGTGAGGACAATATAAACGGCCACAACGCCGTGTCTTAGCGGTGTGGTCAAGTCTTGCTTCGCGGCTTAGGCGGCTTTCGCAAGGGCAGAATCAACCTGATTGCGCGCTCAAATAACAGGTAATCCATTGACCAGTTGATTAACACCATCAATCGGTTGCGAAAGCCGATTAGATTTATCAGATGGACAATAAGCCAGAGCACCCAGGCGAAAAATCCGGTAAATGATTTCTTGCCTATCTGCGCCACGGCCGTATTGCGCCCGATTGTAACCATTGCCCCCCTGTCCTTATATACAAAGGGACTTGCCGGTTTGCCATTGATTTTGCCGAGGATATTCTTTGCGGCCTGTACGCCCTGTTGAACCGCCACAGGGGCGGTCATAGGAAGCTGGCGCCTGTTGTCCTCCATTGAGGATAGGTCTCCGATGACATATATCTCCTGCCGTCCCTCGACCTCAAGCGTAGGCAGCACCATAAGAAGCCCGTTTCGCGTGGCTGAAAGTCCCCATGTCTCAGCAATTGGGTCAGCGCAAATGCCGGCAGTCCAGACGACGGTTTGCGTAGGCAGTATGTCTTTGTCTTTGAGATGAACGGTCAGAGGCGTGACTTTATCCACAAGTGTCTCAAGCATGACATTGACCTTCATACGGTATAATCTGTCAAGGGCGTAGTCGCGCAGCATCTTAGGAAACGAGAGCAAGACGCTGTTGGCCGCCTCTATGAGAATCACTTTTACGTAATCGAAGTCTATAGAGGGATAGTCTTTTTTCAGCGGGCCGTGGATTAGTTCGGCCAGCGCCCCTGCGAATTCCACACCCGTAGGGCCACCCCCAACAATTGTAAACGTGAGAAGCTGCTGTCTTTTGGCGTCGTCTATTTTTCTGGAGGCGTACTCGAAACAGCGCAAGATGTGATTCCTTAAGGTTATGCCCTGCTCAAGACTCTTCAGTTGGAAGGAATATTCGGCGGCGCCAGGTGTGCCGAAAAACTGAGTAGCGCTTCCGGTGGCAAGTATAAGATAATCGTACGATATGGCATAGTCAGTGCTGAGAAGGATTCGTTTGTCTAAGTCAATTTTTTTTATATCAGCAAGGACGAACCTGACATTGGTGTATTTTCGTAAAATACTCCTTATAGGGTATGCGATGTCCTCAGGCTCAAGTTCCGCCGCCGCCACCTGATATAGCAGCGGTAAAAAGGTGTGATAGTTATTCCTGTCTACAAGGACTACGTCAACGGGCTGATTGGCAAGGGTTTTGGCCGCCCAAAGCCCGCTAAACCCCCCTCCGGCTATCACAACGCGGGGTCTCACGCCTTTATTCTTTGTAACAGAGTCGCTCATTAAGGTATTATATCAGTTAGTGTTTTAATTTTCCACCACCGTATGATATACTTATCGTGTGCAAATTTGTTGATAGGTAAAATAATAAAATAGATAGAGGTCAACAAGAGAAATGACAAGGGTGGCTATATGACAAGGGTGGCTATATGAGAAGAATAGCTGTGAAAGAGACCTACAAAGACGGGCAGGTGATAATCAAAGAGGGCGGCTATGGTGAGGGCACATATTTGGTGATCTCCGGCAAGGTTCGTATTACCAAAAAAGTAGGCAACGATAGTTTGAACATAGCGCTGTTGGAAAAAGACGATTTTTTTGGTGAGATGAGCTTTCTGGACAGACAGCCACGCTCAGCCTCAGCAATTGCCGTAGGGGATGTGCAGCTTGGGCTGATAGACAAGGATTTTCTTGAAGAGGAAATTAACAAGACCTCGGAAGACTTTCGCCATATCCTATATACTTTGGCAGAACGGCTGCGAAGGACGTCCTCTTTAGTAGTGAAACTGATTGCTGAAAATCACAACCTGAAACAACAGAAGTAACACGCCTTTTCCGGGCAATGAAGCGCACGTTTGAGGTGAGAGCGGGGTGAGGGCGCGGCCATTGAGGTGATTGCGGGCGGTGCTATTAAACAAAAAGGCGGGCGGTGCTATTAAAGTAATGTTGTGTGCTGACAGACCTCAAAGACGCTGCTCGCCAATACAGGGATGTAATCCACACAGTAAAGACATCGGGCGATAGCATGTTCGAAGGCTCAAAAATAAAGAAACTTATAGCGGAGCTTAATGAGGCCAAGACTGAAAGCGACCAGTCAAAGGCGGTAGAGGCCCTCGTAGTTTATGGCAGAAAGGCATATCCACGTATAATTGACGCCTTTCGTAACAGGCGTCTCCATCAGACAAGGGCCAAGGCGGTTCTCTTCAGGTTGTGCGATTTCCAGTACATGGTGGACATATTGCAGCTCATCGGCGAACCTAACGAGGAAATACGCAGAACGGCAAAGGAGCTCATACTGAAAAAATACGCGGACGCGGCTGCCCAGCCGCTGCTTGATTACCTGAGGAGCGCTGACAGCAATTTCAGAATGGCCGCCGTGGACTTATTGTGTACGCTGAGGAGCAAGTCTTGCGTGCCCATGCTTATGGCGATGTACGGAGAGGGTGACAGTGAGCAGAAGAAAAACATAATACGGATATTAGGGGAGACTGACGCCCCCGGTATAACGAAATTGTTAATCAGCGCCTTGTCCGACACCTCGCTATCTCTGCGTATTCAGGCTGTGCGGGCGTTGGCGGTGTTGAAAGACCCTGAGTGCGTTGTCCCTCTTACACAGTTGCTGGCTGAGGATGACACGCTCTTAAAGCGCGCCGTGCTTGAGGCCCTCGCGGCGATAGGCGATAAGAGGGCTGCCCCCGCGGTGCTTAATCTATTGAAGGATGTTGACCTTGTCATAAGACAAAAGTCCACCGAGTGCGTCATACAGCTTGCGGATGCGAGTATTGTCCCTGATATCATCAAATTGATGAGGGATAAGGATGTAAACGTAAGGCGGTGTGCCGTGGATGTACTGAATAACGTCAGAGACCCAAGCACGGCGGACACACTTGTGGCGGCCATGAAGGACTCGGATTGGTGGGTCAGGCAGATAGCGACAGACGCGCTTGCAGAGGTAAAGGGCGAGAACATTGTCAAGTTTTTCATTGCTATGTTAAAGGATTCCTCAGATGTAAACGTAAGGCGTTGCGCCGTGGAGTTTTTCAATAAAGTTACCGACCCGTTGGCCCTTGAGCCTCTTATTGCGACATTAAACGACACAGACTGGTGGGTGAGGGAGAAGGTGGTTACAGCACTTGGGGCGTTGAAGGACAAGCGCGCTGTTGCGGCCCTTTCCTCTGTGCTTGACGATAGCGAAATAAAGTGGGTCATCCCGTCGGCGCTTGCCTCAATAGGCGGGCAGGAGGTTATTGAGCCGCTTTTTGTCCTGCTTGCCGACAGTGAGAAACGCGTCAGGGTGGGCGCTGTAAAGGCGCTTGGCAAATTAAAAAATCCCGACACGATTACTAAATTAAAAGAGATGCTTGACGACCACGAAGACGAAGTGCGCCTTGAGGCAGTCAATGCCCTCAAGGAAATAACCGGCAGGGTCTTTAAGACCGGCGACGGGAAACAGCAGCAACAAACCCTGAAGACGATGATGGGATTTGTGCTGCCTGAGGGGTCTATTCAGACTGAGGCCATCCTCGTCCTTGATTTGTGCAACTCCACGGGCATAGCCAATAAGTACGGCGATCAATTTGCCCTGGATCTCACAAAGACACTAACGGAGAAGGTGCGCCCGATAGCGGCAAAAGAGGGCTGCCGGTTTATGAAAAGCACCGGCGACGGTTTCTTAATAACATTTCCAAAGGTGGTTAACGCGATTCGTTTTGCCTTTACCATCCTGAAAGAGATAGCGGCGCACAACGAGACCCAGGACGACTCGGCGAGGATTCAACTGCGCTTTGCAATAAACCAGGGTGAGACGAGAATAGACGCCAAAGGGGACAGGCTCGGAGTTGCCACCAATATGACGTTTCGCGTGGAGGGCGTCAAAGGGGAGGATTTAATTCCCCTGGAGGGCAGCATGAAAAAAGAGGAACTGCCGCTGGTTGACCGTGTCTTAGTGACGGAACATGTGATTGAGGACGCCTTACAGATAGAGGGGATAAAATCCCGGCTCGTGGGCCTGTTTGAGCTGAAAGGCATCAGCGGACTTCACAGGGTGTATCTTATCACAAACACATAGTAGGCCGGTTTCGCTTTGGTTTGACAGAATTTATCCCTATAACCGACATAGAGAAGCGAAAAGAGTTAAAAGCCCCCGTGC
>NZ_JBJUSG010000126.1:0-10336 GCF_046044395.1 Candidatus Magnetominusculus dajiuhuensis
CATTATGACATCTGCTACCCCCACTGTAAAGATGGGGTTTTCTTGACGCTTACTCAGCTCTGATACCGTGTTCAGTCCATTTGTTAGCCAATCTGGCTGCCCTGTCGTCCTTTGGATCGGCAATGATGACCGATTCAAAGCCTTCTGGATTCTGGAGGGCTATTTCACTTAATGCCTTCCCACCCCTGTTTGCTCCTGCAAAAAAAACACGTTTTTTCATATTGTCCTCCTTAAGTTTATTTTCCGAAGCTACACGCCTCGGTTATGGTGGCCTTAAGACCCCATTTCTCAAAAACAGCATTCCATACGTTAATTGTCTTGGCATAGTTATCTGTTGTTACAGGGCTTGTGTCTTTACTCGGCTTATATGGGTGGACGCCGCAGACGATTACACTCGTGTTCCTTGGGAATTTGGGTTTAATAGCATTAGCTTCAAGCCATTTTAAAAATTCCTTAGGCGTAGGGGGCTGCCACTCAAAATCAAACTTCTTTAGGTCAACTTCCCTTAAATCCGTTAGGAGCAAAAGCAAAGTCTCGCCGTCGGCGGGCATTCTTAATGAAGCCCTGAATATAGCCGCGCTAATGGCCGACCCCTTACGTGTTGGTAGGTTTTTTGTTAGCATTTCTATTCTCGCACAGAATTCTGTGCGCCATTTGCGTTTATTGGCACTGACAGGCCCCGGAAATCTGTCAGGGTATTTTTCTGTGAAAAGAATTATACTTGTTTGCAGATTGGAATCAATAAGCACAACTTCAAATATGCCGCCGCCGTCGGCATCGTCGGCTTTTTGTCGCCAATAATCAGCTGCGTCTGACAGATTTTTTTCGTTACAGGAATACTCGTCTGCTGACGTACTACGGTCGCATACGGCAATCAGATTGAATGATGAAGCTGAAGCGTATCCAAAGCCAAACAGGAGAAAGAAAATAAGAAAGAGAATTGTGCTACCAATGAACAAGGGGCGTAGCAAGGGATTTCGATTGCCCGTCGTTCTTCTGTTAAGCCCTTGCCAAATGAGATATGCCAGCCGATGTTCATTAAGTTTAGCCTCAACTCGTCTTAGATATATTTGCCATTGAGATATGTTCCGATCTCGCTCACGTTGTTTTTGTTGAAACGGCCTACGATATAGTTCCACCAATGAGTCCCGCCTATTAACTGCCTGTCTTCTTAGTCGTGCGGCTGATTGGCGCTTCTTTTGACAGATTTCTTCAATATCACTTAGTCGTCTTAAAACACTTTTATTTTTTCTCACATAGGTAAAGGCTTCTGATAATTCTTTCCACAGATAAGCGGCCATTAATGGAAACGCAATTCCTATTATTGCAAACAGAACGGCAAACGGCAACTGTTCGAGCGAGAGCTTATGTGTTGCATCTGACTGGAGCATTCGCAGATACGCAGTTGTTATGGATATACAACTCAACGCAAAAACCCACACAACTCTAAACCGCGCATATAGAGCATAATGTCCAACTGCTGCAGTTACCAGGAAAGTCCCCACCGAAACAACTACGGCGATTACGAATTGAGAGGTATGCCGCGATGCTTCTGTACTCAACTTCATAGTATCCACTCCGAGAATATCTGCGTATAGGGAAAACAAAGGGCCGATGTCACTCATGCCGACAACTAACAAGCCAAGCAGATAAAATACAGTTTTAATTTGTACCATGTAATAGTCTGGCGTTTCAACCAGAACTGATTGTCTTTTTTCAGCGATTTCGCGCAATTCTTCGTCGGACTCACGAATTGCCAATTCGTTCCGTGAAATTTCTTCGGTGGCAGATGTCAAATCATCCTGAATCGTGTCAGCATATGTATCACCATCTTCCATACGCACGATTGACTGGTCGTTGATCTCGGGGTGATCTCCAAGATTTTTGGAGATTACAGGAAGGCCGTTTGAGTGAAATAGCGAATAGCCATTTTCACCTTTGGGCGCTCTCGCTATCAAAATTTTATAGACTGAATATAAATACGAATCCAACTGAACAGATGCCTTGCTTGCCAGAAAGGAACTGAATTTAAAAAAGTTCATTACCTGCCTCTATGTTGCATATTTCCCAACTTTACAGCTTGCTTCCTAACCTAGGATATATAGCAATAAATTAATTAGTCAAGAGGATATAACTTATTATTACTGATAATTACTAATGTAATTATATTTAGGATTGTATGATATATATATCCTTGTTATTAAAGCTATTATAAGCATATTATGTTTATATATTACAGATGTATTATTTTAGTAATTATTAGTAATTATTGGTTTTAATATAATCATTATTTGCAAATTAATCACTTCTATGTGATGCCAGCAGCTCATGTCAATGGTTTTTGCCGAGCATGTGAGCTGCTGTATAGGGGATGTCAGGATAATTTGAGGAAGTTGAGGAAGTTATAGAATACCTAATGTTTGAATATTACCATTCTTAGACTGATTAGCAATATCGTGTATGTTACTTTTTTTGCATAGACATCAATTTACCCTTTTTGATACAATAGATATTAGTCACAAGCGGAGAGGACGCGTATAACGATGATATTGTATGGTGCATTTGACAATGTGGCTTAGGTTGTAGGCGAATATGAGGAATGAAGATTTGACACAGTTTGAAGATAAAAAACATGAAGTTATAATTTGGAATGACATTGTAGAACTGATAGAACATGTGGAAAGGGATTATACTGCAGATCAATTACCGCTGTTATGGTTAAAAGCTATTTATTCAATTTATACAAGTCACATGGATAAGCAATCTGATAAAAATATTAATTTGAATATTGAGGATAATAGGCCAAAAGTCTCAAGAGAAGAAGTCTTAATGCTATATAGGAAAAATGATGTATTGAAATCAGAAAAAGATAAGAAAATAATTAAAAGACTTTATGATGATTATAAATCACATAAAGGAACAATTAATAAATTACTTAGGACTTATATGAATCCGGATACAATAACAAATAGAGTTCTCAATCCAAAACGGATAGTTATAGCCCCTTATAAAAACAAAAAAGGTGAAATTAATAACTATTTTGTTATAGAGAATGCTAAACCAATTAATGAAGTCTTAAAAGCTCAACCCGCTCATATAGAATTGAAGGCTCCGCAGATTCTAATAAATAATCTCTATAAGTGGAAAGCCCATAATTATTTAGGTGAGAAAGCCCTTAGCGGTGCCGATCTGTTCAATGTTGAAGCTGAAACGAACCCGGCCGAGCTTGATGAGGAAAGCCTTGCTTATTTTTATATAAGTTGTGTATTCAGGCATTACAACTACCACAGATGGTGGGATATAGTTAAAGACCGTCCTAAAGTAATATGGCATTTGATTAATCTTTTAATGCAAACATATCAACGGCCTTTTTGGAGAGCAGCGTTTGTATTGCAATATGCTGATTCGACTTTATTTCAAAAAACAATAACGGAATTTCCTAAACACTTATTAGCGACAGATCGAATTAAAACTATTATTAATGTTATTGAAAATAAGAGCGTTGAGCGATACATTTCAGAAAACGCAGATAAGGTGTTATACGCGCATGAATTATTGAAGGAATTTTCTATATTTAAAATAGTCTAATCGGCGCGTCTGGTGGAAAAAGCAACCTAAAATTCACTGTCTTTAGTAAAGCCAAAGGCGGCTTAACAGCCGCCTTTGACAATTACTTTCTTCTATTCAAGGTTCGTATCTATTTCCATTTTACCCCTAAAGGGTAGGCAACGCCATTATAGTAAGTATAGAGGTAGCCATCTGTCCAGGCCACGAGGGCTGCATTATTGCTAAACCATTGGACATAGTATGTGGCTGAACCGGATGTCCCCTCACTCATGGTTCCAGATTTAGCCCCAAACCACGAAGCGTATGTTGTATAGATTGAGGAAATCTGCGTGTATGCCTTACCAAATGTTCCCCAGCTGATCCCTAAAGCGTACCACTGGCTATTATAATAGAGGTACATATTTCCATCTGGCCCTGCTACGAGGGCAGCGCCATTGCTAAACCACTGGACATAGTATGTGGTTGAACCGGATGTGTAGGCAACCAAGGTTCCTATTTTAGACCCAAACCACGAGGCATATTCGTCATAGATGGCGTCAATTGCCGCAGAGGTGGTGGAATTGTCAACACTAAATACCGCTGATAAAGATTTATCAGCCGACATCGTGATGATACATTGAGAACCACTCGTCGAGTCGCATCCTGTCCAGCTAGTAACAGCAGAACCGGCATTGGCCGTTGCCATCAGCGTCAAGGATGTGCCTGACGCATATGCCGCAGAACATGTTGTACCGCAGTTTATCTCACCGTCGACGCTTATTATCGTGCCCGTGCCAGCGCCGGATTTCGATACGCTCAGGGTATAAGTATTTGCTGACGACGACGTAAATGTTGCCGTTACGCTTTTAGCCGCTGACATCGTAACGGTACAGGTAGAACCGCTTGATGAGTCACAGCCCGACCAACTTGTAAACCTAGAATCGGCCAAGGCCGCTGCCGTTAGCACTACCGATGTGCCTGAGGTGTATGTCGCAGTGCCAGTGTTGCCGCTCCATGTTAATGTCCCTGAATCGGCGGTTACAGCGCCGAAACCTGTGCCAGCTTTTGTGACGGTTAGGGTATTGCTCAATGGCGTTTGCGTAAACGTCGCCGTTACACTTTTAGCTGATGACATCGTAACAGAACAGGTAGAACCGATTGTGGAATCACACCCTGACCAATTAGTAAAAGTAGAGCCGGAATCAGCCGCTGCCGTTAGTATTACAGATGTGCCCGAGGTGTATGTCGCAGTGCCAGTGCTGCCGCTCCATGAGAGAGTTCCAGTTGACGATGTTACAATGCCCGTACCCGTGCCAGCTTTTGTAACGTTCACTGTATAAGTGGATGATGACGATTTAGTAAATGTCACCGTTACAGTACAGTTTCCAAATATAGGGCTGGTAGTGTATGTGTTACCTGATAAACTACCGTTGCAGCCGCTCACTGTGGCCGTATATCCTGAGTCTGGCGTTACTGTAAAGCTGGTTGTCGCACTAGCGCTAACAGCCTGCGCCGTTGACGGGCTTACGGTTCCACCAACTCCTGCCACTGGTGTTACCGTAAAGGAGATTGGCCCACCACCACCTCCTCCACCGCCACCACCTCCGCCACCACCACCTCCGCCTCCGTTTGATGTAAACGTGGCAGACACGGTGCAATCAGCGGTTATAGCGCCGGTTGTGAATGTGGTACCGGACAAAGCACCATCGCAGCCGCTTGCAGAGGCCGTATATCCTGAGTTTGGCATTACGGTAAAGCTCGTCGTGCTCCCGTAGCTAACAGTCTGCGCCGACGACGGGCTTATGGTACCATCTGATCCTGCTGATGGTGTTACAGTATAGATGTTTGGGGTAAATGTTGCCGACACTGTGCAATCAGCGGTGATTGGATTTGTTGTATACTGATCGCCAGATAAAGAGCCACCGCATGTCCCACCTACCGACGCCTTATATCCTGTTGATGGATTAACATTGAAATGGGTTGTTTTGCCGTTTTCAATACTGCGCGCTACATCTGGACTTATCTTACCATTAGCTCCAGCTGATGGCGTTACCGTGTATTTATTCGGTGTAGGCGTCGGCGTTGGTGTTGGCGTTGGTGTTGGCGTCGGTGTAGGCGTCGGTGTCGGTGTAGGCGTAGGCGTTGGTGTCGGTGTTGGCGTAGGCGTTGGTGTCGGTGTTGGCGTAGGCGTTGGTGTCGGTGTTGGCGTAGGCGTTGGTGTTGGTGTTGGCGTCGGTGTTGGCGTCGGTGTTGGCGTCGGCGTTGGCGTAGGCGTTGGAGTAGGCGTCGGTGTTGGTGTCGGCGTTGGCGTTGGCGTAGGTGTCGGTGTTGGTGTCGGTGTTGGTGTCGGCGTAGGCGTTGGCGAGAATGTCGCAGATACCGTACAGTCAACCGTTATAGCGTTTGTCGTATATGTGTTACCCGATAATGAACCGCCGCATCCACTCACTGAGGCCGTGTATCCTGTACTTGGTGTTATCGTGAATTGTTTTGTCCCGCCTGAGGTAACGGTCTGTGGTGTTGACGGGCTTATCGTCCCATTATATCCTGCTGATGGCGTTACCGTGTAGGTAGGTTGTGAAGCGATAAAGTTATTGTCTGCCAAGTCTGCACTGTTTATGCGCACACCGCTGCTTGATGGGGTGAAGGCATAGCCGGACTTGGCAGGCGTTACTGTATAGCTTCCGTTAGAAAGTTCTACAAAACTATACATACCGTTGCTGCCGGTGGTTATTGTGCCGCTGCCAGCGCCGGTAAGGTTTATCGTTACCCCGCTTACCCCAACACTGTTGTTGTCGTAAATTGTCCCTAAAATTATAAAGACATTTGTTGTGGCTTGCGACGCTGTAAAGTCTTGTATAATGGCAGGGCCGCTTAGTGTTAAACTGCTGCTTGTTGGATTTAATGCATATCCAGTCGCGCTTGGTGTTACAGTGTAGCTTCCGTTAGGAAGTTCAGTAAAATAATACATCCCTCTACTGTCAGTGATTGTGGTGCCGCTTCCAGCTCCGGTAAGATTTACCGTTACCCCGCTTAGTCTGTTCGATTCGAATGACTCACCGGCTGTTATTGTGCCTGATATCGAGTTGGCGGGTGGTGCGGCGGTTGTTGCCTGAAAGTCAATACCCGTTGAGGCAGCACCACTTAATGTCACACTACTACTTGACGGGGCGAAGGTATAGTCGAACGCGCTTGGCGTTACAGTATAGTTACCGTTAGAAAGTCCAGCAAAATGATACTGGCCATTGCTGTCGGTGGTTGTTGTGGCTTTGGAAGGGCCGGAAAGGGTTACTGTTACACCGCTTACTGCAGATGATTCAAGCGACCAACCGGTTGTTATTGTCCCTGATATCGAATTTGCTGATGGTGCGGCGGCTGTTGCCTGAAAGTCATTTCCTGTAGAGTCTGCCCCGCTTAAAGTAACACTGCTGCTTGATGGTGAGAAGGTATACTTGATAGCGCTTGGCGTTACTTTATAGCTTCCGTCAGAGAGACCTGTGAAACTATACTGACCGTTGCTGTCGGTAATTGTTGTGGCGCTGCCAGAGCCAGAAAGGGTTACCGTTACTCCACTTACTCCAGATGATTCAAGTGACCAACCGGTTGTTATTGTCCCTGATATTGCGTGTACATCCGATATTGGTGTAAATGTGGCCCATACCGTACAGTCAGCCGTAACAGCATTTGTCGTATATGTTGTACTGGACAATTTACCACCACAAGTGCCAGTAACTGAGGCTATGGTGTATCCAGAGTTTGGTGTGACCGTAAAGCCCGTCGTGCTGCCTGAGTTTACAGTCTGCGGCGTTGACGGGTTTATCGTACCGTTCGCACCTGCTGATGGCGTCACAGTGTAGGTGGCAGGTGCCGAATAGACACCAGTCCTCACATATCCATATCCACCGCCACCACCGGCAACCAGCTTTGTGCCGTCTGAACTTGATGCTATACTCCACTGCAGAACTCCTTCGCTGCTACCGAAAACATTACTCTGCGTCCATGAGACTCCACTATCAGCTGACGTCCATATGTCTCCACCAATCATATCTCCACTAGCAACAACGGCAGCCAACTTCGTGCCGTCTGAACTCGACGCTATACTCCACCACCACGTGTAGCTGCCACCGTCAACATTACGCTGCGTCCATGTGGCTCCGCTATCGGTTGATGTCCATATACCTCCGCCTTCAGTAACAGCAGCCAGCTTCGTGCCATCTGAACTCGATGCTATACCCGAAACACCGTTAACGTTACGCTGCGTCCATGTGGTTCCGCTATCGGTTGACGTCCATATACTTTCTCCAGCAGCGGCCAGCTTCGTGCCGTCTGAACTCGACGTTATACTATTCCATTGATGGCCGTTACCGTCAACATTACACTTCGTCCATGTGGCTCCGCTATCGGTTGACGTCCATATATCGCTACCAGGCCCTCCACGATAACGATTACTGACAGCCAGCTTCGTACCGTCTGAACTTGACGCTATAATGGGATAATCGCTGAAGCCACCGTGCTTCGTCCATGTAGCTCCGCTATCGGTTGACGTCCATATACTTCCGCCAATAAAAGTACCACCAGCTGCAGCCAATTTCGTGCCGTCTGAACTCGACGCTATACTCCACCATATTACTACGTCACTGCCATCAACATTACGCTTCGTCCATGTGGCTCCGCTATCGGTTGACGTCCAAATACCTACGCCAGCAAAAGCAGCAGCCAGCTTCGTGCCGTCTGAACTCGATGCTGTCGCTGTATTATCCCCCGCTGAGTGGCTCTCGCCGGTTACATTATGTGCAGTCCATGTCCAAGTCCCGTTTGCTGGTGCAAACATAGCCGTTACCGTACAGTCAGCCGTTATAGCGCTTGTCGTATATGTGGTACCGGATAAGCTGCCACCACATGTACCAGTAACTGAGGCCGTATAGCCCGTGTTTGGCGTTACAGTAAAGCTCGTCGTGCTGCCGGAGTTAACAGTCTGCGGCGTTGACGGGCTTATCGTCCCGTTCGAACCGGCTGATGGTGTTACCGTGTAGGTGGTTGGCGTAGGTGTGGGGGTTGGTGTAGGAGTCGGAGTAGTTGAAGGCGTGGGTGTCGGAGTAGGTGTTGGCGAAGAAGAGGGCGTAGGTGTGGGGGTTGGAGTTGGCGTTGGTGTGGGCGATGGGGTAGTTGACGAATAGACCCCGGTCCATATATCAAAATTAGCAGAAATGGCAGCCAGTTTTGTGCCATCTGAACTCGATACTATACTCCGCCAATTATTGCTGCCACCGTTCACATTGCTTGCCGTCCATGTGACACCACTATCCGTTGATGTCCATATGTCCCCAGAACCAATGGCAGCCAGCTTCGTGCCGTCTGAACTTGATGCTATACTCCACCAATTGCTGCTACCACCGTTAACATTACGTGCCGTCCATGAGGCACCGCTATCCGTTGATGTCCATATGTCCCCAGAACCAGTGGCAACCAGCTTCGTGCCATCTGAACTTGATGCTATACTCCCCCAATTGCTGTTACCACCGTTAACATTACGTGCCGTCCATGAGGCACCGCTATCCGTTGATGTCCATATGTCCCCAGAACCAGTGGCAACCAGCTTCGTGCCATCTGAACTTGATGCTATACTCCCCCAATTGCTGTTACCACCGTTAACATTACGTGCCGTCCATGAGGCACCGCTATCTGTTGACGTCCAGATATCACCTCTGATAGCACCTAAAGACGACGGCTCGGAAACCACGGCAGCCAGCTTCGTGCCGTCTGAACTTGATGCTATACTCTGCCAACCGTAATCAAGGGTAAGATTATGTGCCGTCCAAGTGACACCACTATCTGTTGATACCCATATATCACCATGATAATTTGCACTCGAAGAAACCACGGCAGCTAGCGTCTTGCCGTCTGAACTTGATGCTATACTCTGCCATACATCATACCACTCTTCGGCGCTACTTCGCTTCCAAGTGGCTCCGCTATCTGTTGACGTCCAGATACCTCCAGACCAATTACATCCGGCAGCCAGCTTAGTGCCGTCTGAACTTGATGCTATACTCTGCCAATCACAGTCGCTAAAACGTTTTGTCCATTTCCAAGTCCAGTATGTTGGTACAAACGTGGCTGTCACACTCTTGTCCGATGACATAGCTACAGTACATTGGTTTGAATTTGTAGAATCACACCCCTGCCATGACGTAAACGTAGAGCCACTGTCAGGTGTTGCCGTTAAAGTTACTGTTGTCCCAGATGTATATGAAGCCGTGCCGGAGCTGCCAGTCCATGAGATTGTCCCCGAATCTGCGGTTACAGTACCGGCACCTGTGCCGGATTTGGTAACCGTGAGAGTGTAAGATGTTGAAGTGCCTCCTGAATAAAGTTGCTGTATTTCATCTGCAGAAAGAGCACGGTTGTAAATGCGAATATCACTTAGGGTACCTTTAAAGTAACCATCATTGCCACAAAACCAGTCTTCATGACCGATTAAGAATGATCGTGAATCACTATCCCATACCTGTCCAGAGGTCGTGACATTTGATACAAAAGTACCATTCAAATACAAAGAAACATCTGTACCTGATCTCACTATAGCTACATGCGCCCAGTTGTTGCTGATTGAATTAAATGGCAAGAAATAAGAACCGTACTGACCATACGATATTTCATAATTATATTGGCATGAGGAATCCGCACATCGCACACTCCATCCACCAGAACCACCATTTAGACACCAATATTGTCTGGTAAGCGTCTAAATAACTACACCCGTTGATTTCCCTGCGAGGGCATCCCTATC
>NZ_JBJUSG010000127.1:0-10114 GCF_046044395.1 Candidatus Magnetominusculus dajiuhuensis
TGCCTCAGAATATGCACAATCATCATGAAACTCCCACTAAAGGGAAGATTCCGGTCAAGCCGGAATGACGGAAAGGGACAATTCGGAATGATTGCATAGATATTTTCTGCTTTATTTTCCAAATGCGTTTGACCTGATTGACTACCACACCGCATCGCCATTGATTATCTTTAACAGGTTATTATAGCTCGTCACGAGACCCTAAGAACCTCCTCCACCGTCGTCGTGCCGGTGATTACCTTTAACAGGCCGTCCTCTCTTAGTGTCCTGAAACCGTGATGTTCTATAAGGGATTTCCTCATAGCGATTATTGACTGCTCCTTCAGGAATTGCTCCTTGAGGTCCTCCGAGTATTTAAAGACCTCATATACCGCAATCATGCCGCGGTAGCCCGTGCCCGCACACTTGCGGCAGCCCGTGCCGCGTTTCATATCAAGCCTCAGGCCGAGTGAGTCTTTATATCTTTCATAGAGCTGCATAATGGGGTACTTATTCAGCAGTGCCTTTGACGGCTCAAACGGCTTTGAGCAAAACTGGCAGTTTCTCCTTATAATCCTCTGCGCTATGATGCCCAAAATTGACGCGTTTAAGAGATACCCCTCAAGCCCCATCTCAATAAGCCTGAACAGGCTGCTTGGGGCGTCGTTGGTATGCAGCGTGGACAGGACAAGGTGTCCTGTGAGGGCCGATTGCACGGCCACGGCGGCGGTCTCCGGGTCTCTTATCTCGCCGACCATGATAACATCAGGGTCATGCCTTAGGATAGACCGCAGGCAGGCCGCAAAGGACAGCCCTATCTCGTCCTTGACCTGTATTTGATTTATCCCGTCAATTTTATATTCCACGGGGTCCTCGACCGTGATTATCTTTTTTTCTCTTTTGTCCAGGCTTGACAGCATTGAATAGAGCGACGTGGTCTTGCCTGAACCTGTTGGGCCAGTGACCAGCAGTATCCCATAGGGCATGTTGATTAATTCCATGATTGTTGGTTCAACATCCTTTTCTATTCCTAGCTTTGTTATGTCAAACGTCAGTCGCTCCCTGTATAACAGCCTCATCACCACGCCCTCCCCGATGGCAAAGGGGATGGAGGAGACACGGACGTCAATCAGGGTTGCCGATATCTTGGTGCTGAACTTCCCGTCCTGGGGCAACCGCTTTTCGGCGATGTCCAGCCTTGCAAGGAGTTTGACGCGTGAGACGAGGGCAAGGAAGAGTTTTTCGTTGACAGTCTCAGACTCATGAAGTACGCCGTCTATTCTGAGCTTGATGCGGCTGGCCGACTCGGATGGCTCCATGTGGATGTCTGAGGCCCTTAGCTCTACGGCATTACTGAGGATATTATTCAAAAACTTAATCACGGGGGCCTCTGAGGCCATTTCCCGCAGCAGCTCAGGGTTGTCGTCAACAGTCAGCGATACAAGGTCTTTGTCAAAGGTTAAAAGCGGCCTTGACAGCTCATTTATCACCTGCTCAGCGGCAAGCATCAGGTTGACGCGGCAGCCGAGGACCTTTGACGCGTAATCTAAGGCTGAGGATTTTAGTGGATCATTGGTGATAAAGACGATGGAGCGGCACTTAACTGGTGCGTCCTTCCCTTCCTGCCCCTCCTTCTCTTGCGGCCCTCCCGGCCCCACGCCCTCAAATTCAGCCGATATGGGCAGATACCTTTGCCTCAGGAGATATTCAGTGTCTATGAGGCCGGTAATCTTCGCATAGAAATCCGCATCTATCTCAGGCATAGATTCTCTGTCAAACAGCGGGATGTCCATCTGTTTTGACAGGGCGGCCATCAGTTGGATTTCATTTACCGCCCCCATGCTGATGAGTATTTGCCCTACATACCCGCCGACTTCTTTCTGCAGTTCAAGCGCCTTATTTATCTCGCTGTCACCGATGTCGAAGAGTTCGGCCAGTACCTCGCCTATGAGCATTGGGGAGCACTCCGGCGGCGGCCAGTTGTGGCGCTACCAGTTCTTGATGATCTTGTCATCCATCTTGCCATTCGGCCCGAGAGAGAGTAAATCGAATCGGCCATGCTCACCGGGACACTTGTACTGGTAATCCCTGTGCCATGGGTCCTGGGGAATAATCTGCTTTGAAAGATACGGCCCGCGCCAGAGCTTATCCTGTGAGGCAATCAGCTCATTCAGGTCGGTGGGACACCTGCCCACGTCAAGATAAAACGACTGCACCGATGTTGACAGAAGCTCTATCTGGGCTGTTGTGAGCTGCTCTTTCGAACTCTCAAACCGTTGTAAAATATTCGGCGCTATCAGAGAGGCGATAAGGCCAATTATCATTACGACTATCAGGATTTCAATAAGCGTAAAGCCCCGTTGTGTGGCTACCCGCCGTAAAAGTGCCGTATCCATCATCATAATACACAGTAAAACATTTATTGTCATATAATGTCAATACGTCAGGGCAAACACTGTCACAGCAAAATAGAAATGTCCTATCCGGTTAATAATAGCTCATATGCGGTTAAGATATCCAGCCCAAATATCATCACCCGTCCCTTTCTCCACTCCCTTAATCCGTTAATCCTTGCTCCTTAACCAATCCGTTTCTTTTAGGCCGCGGTCTCATAGCGGTTTATGATCGTGCAACACATGATAGTTCCAAGGATTTCCATAAGTCAGGCTTTGGACGATTGGCATAAAATCAGAAATCAATTGAAGGAAAACAACAGAGAAAGGAAATTACAAAGCGAAGTGTTATCCCGCTTTATTTAACAGTCCTTCTTTGAGCGCTTATGGGGGTTACCCCCCTTCGTCGTTAATCCTTTTTGCTGTTGCCCCTTGCCGTGTTTATTTATATTGGCCAGATTGATTATAATAGTCTGTGAGGAATCCTTTATTAAAAGGTTATATTTACATGTCGCGCCGGAGGTCTTAATGTCGAAGAAATCGTTGATTATCGGACTATTGCTTTTGACCATATCAGTTACCGCGTATGCCGCAGAGCCTCATAAGGCTTCAAAGAGCGATAAGTGCGCCGTTTGTGGTATGCTGGTTGGCCCGCACTCGAAATGGCTCGCTCAAATTATCTTTAAAGACGGCACGTCCGCGTTTTTTGATGGCCCTAAGGACATGTTCAAGTTCTACTTCGACATCCCGAAATACAACACTGACAAGACTCAGGCCGACATTGAAGATATATACGTTACTGAATACTATACGGCCAAACCCGTAAAGGCACAAACAGCGTTGTATGTAGTTGGAAGCAACGTTATGGGACCTATGGGCAAGGAATTCGTCCCCGTAACCCCTGACAAAGCGAACAATTTCATGGTTGACCACAAGGGACAAAAGTCCCTGAAGTTTGACGAGATAAAGGCCGCAGACCTTCAATCAGGCGATACGGGCATGTCGCACTCCGCCCACAAGCACTAAGCAACATGTCAAAGACAAGACTATTCGCCGGGTTTATCGCCATAGAGGCGGCGGTGCTCGTTGCCCTATATATAGGCTCACTCAACGGGGTCAATGTAAAAGAGCCGGAGGTGGCGCTAAAGCGTAAGATGGTGCGTGTGATGAGACTAACCGACGTGGCCTTTTGGACAGAGGCCAGATATACGAGGCACCCCTCGCAGGCAGACTTCTTTGCCCCATTTCAGGATTTCCCATCGTCTGTTGACCACTTTCCGGCCGGTTCTATCGTACCGCCCGCGCAAAGTGTGGCCAGATGAAGGGCAATGGCCGAATCATTGAGTATGCGTTATCAACTTTAGCGAGAAGGAAGTTCAAGAATTTTTCTATCGCCGTTGTCTTTAGCGCCCTAATCGCCGTGCTTAGTTCAATCTTGTTTCTCACGCACGCATATAAGACCGAGACGCTTAAACTACTTGATAACTCCCCTGAGATAATCCTCCAGAATATGTCAGGCGGCAGGCACGAACTCATTCCCACAGAGTATATCAAGACCCTTTCGGGCATTGCCGGTGTGGGGCAGATAGTGCCCAGGTACTGGGGATATTACTATGACTCGCTTACGAGCGCCAACTATACCCTTATGGCCGTTGACGAAAACATGCGGGATATACAACTTATAGACGGGCGTATGCCACAGACAGACACCGAATGCGCCGTCGGCAGAGGGGTGGCAGACCTAAGACAGGCGGGACTAAAAGACGATTTCTTTCTAATCACCGGCGCTGAACTGAGCGTCAACCTGAAGATAGTCGGTATATTCACCGCAAACTCCGCCATTCTGACAAATGACCTTGTCGTCATGGCAAAGGACGGCCTTATTAAGTTTTTCAACATGCCACAAGACAAGGCAACAGACATTACCATAGAGGTAAACAACCCTGCCGAGGTATCCATGGTGGCAAGGAAAATCAGGCGAGCCTTCCCGAACTCAAGGCCGATACTAAAAACTGAGCTTATTCGCACGTACGACAACATATTTAACTGGCGCGGGGGGATTGTGCTGACAATGTTTTTCGGGGCAATAGCGGCCTTTATGATATTTGTATGGGATAAGGCCACAGGGATAAACGCACAGGAGAGGCGGGAGATAGGGATTCTCAAGGCCATAGGCTGGGAGACCGCCGATGTGCTCACGCTCAAGTTCTGGGAAGGCACCGTTGTAGCGATATGTTCTTTTTTCACTGGCCTGATACTGGCATACGTACACGTATTTTATTTTAACGCCCAGTTCCTTGCCCCTGTACTAAAGGGCTGGTCTGTGTTATTTCCAAGGTTTGAGCCGATGCCGTATATAGATATTTATCAGATATTCGTCTTATTCTTTTTAACGGTTGTGCCGTATGTTGCCGCTTCCGTTGTGCCTTCGTGGAAGGTCGCTATCTCAGACCCTGACGCCGTGATGAGGTAACAGATGGACGCCATTATCAGGACTGAGGGTGTGTCGAAGGTGTTTAACGCGGGGCTTGCCGATGAGACAAAGGCGATTTCGGCTGTGTCCATAGAAATATCCCGTGGACAAATTACTGTATTAAAAGGCCCAAGCGGCTCAGGCAAGACAACCCTGCTGGGGCTTATCGGCTGCATGTCAAAGCCGACCGAGGGAAAGATTTTTGTGGAGGGCAAGGACGTTGCAAAACTCCCTGAGCGTTTTCTCACAGATGTCCGACGCAAGACCTTTGGGTTTATCTTCCAGCATTTTAACCTCATCAGAGGCTTGACCGTCAGGGAAAACATCATGCTGCCGCTGTATCCTACCGATATAGATGGGCGACAGATGGAGCTGCGCATGGAGGAAATCCTTAATAAATTAGACTTGACAGCAAAACGCGCGGTGAAGGTAGAAAAACTCTCCGGGGGGCAGCAGCAGCGCGTTGCAATTGCCCGCGCTATGATAAACGAACCCGCCGTCATCCTCGCCGATGAGCCTACCGCCCACCTTGATACGAAACTCTCCGAGGATTTTCTGAACATCGTTACCTCACTAAACACAGAGGGAAAGACCATCGTCATAGCCACGCACGACCCGTTAATCTACGAAAAACCGTATATAGACAACATAATTGAGATGCGCGACGGAGCGGTGAAAGAGGCCGCCCTGTTGTGATATTTCACACGGGAGTCCTCGCCCTTGTAGTAGGCTCGTTGATTGTCCTCATCATGACTTTGTTTTCTGTTGCCATCGCGTTAAGGATAATCATTGGATGGGACATTACAAAAAGCACGTCGAAACAGCTCATACTTGAGCGGCAGACATATCTGGTCACAACGATTATGAAATACGTAATGGGGTTTCAAATCCTGTCCCTGTTCCTGTTTGTATATACGGCAGACGACATACACAAACTATTTGTAGGGGCGATGTGTGCAACAGGCTCACTTAACGCCAATCCCATCGGCTGGTCAGTGTTGTTTGCAAAGATTGTGATTTTTTTCCTGTGCGCTATGTGGCTTGCCATTAATCGTGTTGATGAGCTGGGAGAGGACTATCCGCTTGTCAGGTTCAAGTATAAATATCTGATAGCGCTTGCCCCTGTCATAGCGCTTGAGGCGTACTGGCAGCTTGATTATTTCCTTGGGCTTAGGGCAAATGTGATTACCTCGTGCTGTAGTTCGCTGTTTAGCGACGAGGGGGTTACGGTGGCTTCGTCTCTGGCGTCGCTGCCGGTGGGTCCGTCTATGTATGTGTTTTATGGCGCGGGCGCCGTTGAGATTGTACTTCTATTTCTGCTTATGAAAAGACCAGGCTCTTCACCAGGGTTACGGTATATTTCCGGTGCGTGGTCGTTGATATTTTTTATCGTTTCAGTGGCGTCCATAATATCTTTTGTGTCTATCTACTATTACGAGACCCCAGTGCACCACTGCCCTTTTGATTTGCTGCAGAAGCAGTATATGTTCATAGGCTATCCACTCTACGGGAGCCTGTTTGGCGGCATACTTTTCAGCATGGCCGCGGCAGTTACCGAACCATTTAAAAAAATAGATTCGATACGAACTGAAATTCACAACGCCCAGAGAAGATGGACAAAGATTTCCATTTTATTAATAATTGTGTTTATAATAATAGCAACATGGCCGATTGTCTTTTCGAATTTCAGGGCGTATGACTAAAACCAACGGCCAGCCCGCGATGAGCCGCTCAGCAAGCATAAGTTTCTATATTGTGGCCCTCATGGCCGCCTTTGTTCTGCGCTCCATTTTGGCGGTCTCTTTTGAAGGCCATCCAATAGACATCGGTACGTTTAAGGCATGGGTTATGCGTACGGCGGCAGTGGGGCTGTCCGGGTTTTATTCGGGGGAGGTGTTTGCCGACTATCCACCGGGCTATGTCTATGTATTTTACCTGTTAGGAAAGATAAAATCGGCACTTAATATTGCTGACGCGTCGAAGTCATTTTTGTATCTCGTAAAACTCCCTTCCATGATAACAGACATTGCGGCGGCACATCTCGTATTTTTGATGGCGCGCAGGAATTTTTCTGCGACAGTGGCCGCAGCCCTTGCCCTTGCCTATGCCTTTAACCCCGCGGTTATAGTTAATTCAGCCGTGTGGGGGCAGGTGGATTCGGTATTCAGCCTCTGCATTCTGGGGCTCATCATACTAATCACCGGCGGGCGGCTTACCGCGGGGGCAATAGTGTTTGCCATTGCGGTATTGATTAAGCCGCAGGGGCTTATATTTACGCCTGTCCTGATTTTCGCACTGAGCCGCGTATCTCTCAAAAAAGCGGCCATAGCACTCAGCGCCGCCGTCTGTGTATTTATCGCGGCAATACTGCCCTTTACGATTAATAAAGAGGCCCTCTGGATAGTCAAACACTACCATGAGACACTCTCGTCGTACCCCTATGCCTCACTAAACGCGTTTAATCTCTTTACGCTGTTGGGCGGGAATTTCGCGTCGGTTGCGGACAGGGTTCTTGGCGTGACATATGAGTTGTGGGGCTACATGTTTATCATTTTAACGGTCGGTTTTTGTACGTATCTGTTCTATAAGAAAAGGGACGCGGAGGGGATATATTATTTTATCGCCGCATTGCTGATAACCTCTGTGTTCGTCACGTCGGTGAAGATGCACGAACGGTATCTGTTTCCCGGCCTTGTACTTTTACTTGTCAGTTATGCCGTGATACGAGACAAAAGGCTCTTGTATCTGTACGCGTTTATAAGTGCGACATTCTTTATAAACGAGGCCTATGTGCTTCACTACGGCACGAAGGAAATCTATAACTTAGACCCGCATGGCGGAGTGCTTAGGATTATCTCGCTGGCGCACGTTGGCTGCCTTGCCTATCTTGTAAAGCTGGGTGCGGACATATTTATTAAAACACCTCTGCCCCGCGCGATAAAAAAACCTGTACCACACGCGGGCAGGCCGGTCGTAGAGGATGAGCATCCCGCTCCTTCGCCCGCCCCTGTACCTTTGACGCTCAAGAAAAAGGACTACGCCGCGATAACGATAATAACTATTTTAAATCTTGCCATTATGTACTACGGTCTCGGTTCATCTAAGGCACCTGAGACCTTCTGGAGCACCGCAGAGAAGGGTAAAAGCGCCTATGTGGATTTTGGCGGGGAGCGGTCAGTCGGCAGGGTCTGTTTTTTTGGCGGCATAGGCGGCGGGCAATACGAGATGCGGTCTTCGCTGGATTTTCAGAACTGGCAGTTGGTCAACACGCTCAAGCAAAATGCCGTGTTTGAATGGGAGTGCGTAAATGCGGACATGAAGGGGCGTTATATCCTGTTGACTGCCATGGTGCCGGGGGCGATGCTCAACGAGATAGCATTTTTCGAGACGGGCGCACAAACCCCATTGCCGGTAAAATCGGCAATGCCATATGAGCCGATTTACAACACCACCCAATCGGATAAAGATTCAGCCAGTAATCTGATTGACGAACAGAACACCGTACCGCCATCACCTTCATATATAAACAGTACGTATTTTGACGAAATCTATCACGCGCGCACGGCCTATGAGTATCTCCACGGCCTGCCGGTGTATGAAACGACACATCCGCCTCTTGGCAAGGTCATAATTGAAGCCGGCATTATTGCATTTGGAATGAATCCCTTTGGCTGGAGGTTTACAGGGGCGCTATTTGCCGCATTTATACCTGCCATCGTCTATGTGTTTGGGTTCAGGCTCTTTGGGCGGACGAGATATGCCCTGATAGCGTCACTTCTGATGACCTTTGACTTCATGCGTGTGGCGCAGGGGCGAATGGCCACAGTGGATACATTCGCGATTTTCTTCATAATCCTCATGTACTACTACATGTACAGGTACTGGGAGCTTTCGGGTGTCTCAGACGGTAAGTGCGACGGCGTGTTCAAAGGCGGAAATCTGTATCTGGGCGGAAGCGGCCTGGTTTTCGGATTGGGGGTGGCCGTGAAATGGATTGCCATCTATGCGGGCGGTGGGCTTGCGGTGATTTTTTTTGCGACTGTTATCAGAAGATATACGCAGTTCAGCAAATCAGAGAAATTGACATCGCCCCCGAAAGCGGGCAAGAGACAACGCTCTGCCCGAAAAATCCGGCAAACATCCCAATTAGACTTTGAACATATACACGCGGCAACAATTAAGGCAATACAGTACGCCGCGCTGTTTTTTATACTTATTCCCGCCGTAATTTATGTACTGTCCTATGTGCCAACGGCGAAATACCATGGGTTGACTGAGCTTTTGAGCGCCGCAAAGCAAAGCCAAACGGACATGTACGATTACCATAGTAAACTGGTAGCCGAGCATCCATTTTCGTCCAAGTGGTACGAGTGGCCGATAATGAAAAGGCCGCTCTGGCTTTATAACGGCAATCCACCCGAAAAGCAGCAGGCACAGAGCATTGTTTCAATGGGAAACCCTGCCGTGTGGTGGTTGGGAATAGCGGCGGTTGCGTTTGTCTTAGTGGTAGCCTTAACGAGGAAAAGGGTCGGCGGCGGCGTCTTTATCGTCCTTACGGGCCTGTGCGCGCAGTTCCTGCCGTGGGTGGCGGTGCCGCGCCTTACGTTTATATATCATTTTTACGCCTCTGTGCCGTTTGTCATATTTTGTATAACGTATGCCATAAAATGGCTGGAAGAGTGGAAAAACGGCCTAAAATGGTTGACGTATGCGTATTGCACTGTGACGGTTGCGCTATTTATAGCGTTTTATCCCATATTGACCGGCATTCCTGTGAGCAAGGCATATGTTAAAGCGGCTCTCAGGTGGTTTGACAGTTGGATATTTTATAGTTGACGATGGCGGTTGAAAAAGAAACAACCTATACGGTATAATGAAGTCGTGAGCGTTATAACGATACCGAGACCATTACGAGAAAGGCTGGGAGATGACGGGGTTGACGCACTGATTGCGGTCATCAATGAATCGAACTTGCGCTCTCGTGATGATTTGGCTACCAAAAACGACATCTCAAGGGTCGAGCTCAGGATGGAATCTATAAAATCTGACCTTGAACTCAAAATCGAGTCGAATAAGTCTGAGACATTGAAATGGATGTTTATATTTTGGGCGGGGCAGTTAGTTGCTTTTTTCGCCATGCTCAAGGCGTTCCTCAAATAATCCCCGCCAACAGCCCAGGGCAATCGCATTAGAAACTTACACCAGTAATTCCCTCTCATGGATTCCCGCGAACAGACTGTGTCACAATAGTAAAGCAGCCCCCCCCCCC
>NZ_JBJUSG010000128.1:0-9998 GCF_046044395.1 Candidatus Magnetominusculus dajiuhuensis
GCGAAAGTGGCGGAACTGGCAGACGCGCTGGACTTAGGATCCAGTGGGTAACACCATGAGGGTTCGACTCCCTTCTTTCGCAATCCCTAATACCCCTCATTTGGTGTCCAGCCTTTTATGGTAGTAGTATAGGGCATTCAAACACCAAAGCCACGGTCTTAATGCTACAATTTTGTAGGTGTTGCTACAATATTGTAGTTGATGGCTAAATCCAAACCCCTCAGTCCAATCCTAACTGTCTGTATTTAAATGATAATGATGGCTTCTCTCAATAGTTGCCAATTTGGCACAATAATTGCTGAATTAACACTATTAATATCACACACAAAGGAGGCAACGCGATGATGAGACAGATTGCTGTTTACGGTAAGGGAGGCATTGGGAAGTCCACAACGACACAAAACACGGTAGCGGCACTTGCCGAGGCAGGGCATAAATGTTTGATAGTGGGCTGTGACCCTAAGGCCGACGCCACCAGATTAATTTTAAATAGAAAGGCTCAGGCCACTGTGATGGACCTGGCGCGGGAGAGAGGCTCTGTTGAGGAGCTTGAGATTGGGGAAGTACTGCTTGAGGGATTTTTGGGCGTAAAGTGCGCCGAATCTGGCGGCCCGGAGCCGGGCGTTGGCTGTGCCGGAAGGGGAGTTATCACCGCGATTAACTTTCTTGAGGAAAACGGCGCTTACACACCAGACCTTGATTACGTATTTTACGACGTCTTAGGCGATGTGGTTTGCGGGGGTTTTGCCATGCCCATAAGGGAAGGCAAGGCAAAGGAGATTTATATAGTAACCTCCGGCGAGATGATGGCAATGTACGCGGCAAACAACATCGCCCGCGGCGTACTAAAGTATGCAAACAGCGGAGGCGTACGCCTTGGCGGCCTTATCTGCAACTCAAGGAAGACCGACAAAGAGGCCGAGCTTATAATGGCCCTTGCTGAAAAGCTCAACACGCAGATGATTCACTTCATACCGCGCGACAACCAGGTACAAAGAGCCGAGCTGAGGAGAAAGACCGTCATAGAGTATTCGCCCGACCACGCCCAATGCGATGAGTACAGGGCGTTAGCTAAGAAAATTGCGGAAAATAAAAACTTCGTTATTCCTACCCCGCTTGAAATGGAGGAGCTTGAGTCGCTCCTTATGGAGTTTGGAATAATGGATGGAGAAGGAGCCGCGGCATGAGTACGCTAACTCAACAAACTCAGAAGATGATAGACGAGGTCATGGAGGCCTACCCTGAAAAGACAAGAAAACTCAGGGAAAAACATGTCAGGCCAAACGACCCTACGGGGGAGTGCGGCTCGGCCTGCGCGGTGAAGTCAAACGTGAAATCGCGCCCCGGCATTATGACCATAAGGGGCTGTGCCTACGCGGGGTCAAAGGGGGTTGTCTGGGGGCCGGTCAAGGATGTCGTCCATCTGAGTCACGGGCCGGTCGGCTGCGGCCAGTACAGTTGGTGGTCGCGCAGAAACTACTCCAACGGGATAACCGGCGTGGATAATTTTTCTGCCATGCACATAACAAGTGATTTTCAGGAAAGGGACATAGTCTTTGGGGGCGACAAGAGGCTGGCTCAAATATGCAGAGAGATAAAAGAGATGTTCCCGCTGGCCAAAGGCATAAGCATTCAATCCGAATGCCCGGTTGGACTGATAGGAGACGACATAGAATCTGTGGCAAAGAAGATGACTGAAGAGCTGGGAATCCCGGTAATTCCGGTGAGGTGTGAGGGGTTTAGAGGCGTGAGCCAGTCTCTTGGCCACCACATCGCAAATGATAGCATTCGTGACCATGTCTTAGGGAAGGCCACCCTGCCTAAGGTTACAGACTATGATGTCAACCTCATAGGGGATTACAACATTGGCGGGGACGCCTGGGCATCAAGGAGAATCCTTGAGGAGATGGGACTGCGTGTCATAGCACAGTGGTCGGGCGACGCCACCATTAATGAGTTTGCCATAGCGCCCCAGGCAAAACTAAATCTCATACACTGTTACCGCTCAATGAACTATATTTGCCGGTTCATGGAGGAGCAGTACGGGATACCGTGGATTGAGTACAATCTCTTCGGGCCGACAAAGATATACCAGAGCATGAGAAAGATTGCGGCGTTCTTTGATGACAGCATAAAGGAACGCACCGAGGCGGCAATTGCAAAATATACCCCGGCAATGGACGCCGTTATCAATGAGTATCGTCCTGCCCTGAATGACAAGACCGTGATGCTCTATGTAGGCGGCCTAAGGCCGAGACACATTATAGGGGCTTACGAGGACCTCGGCATGGAGGTCATAGCCACAGGGTATGAGTTCGGGCACAGCGATGACTACAAGAGGACATATCCTGAGATGAAAGAGGGCGCGCTTATTTACGACGATATAACGCCGTACGAGTTTGAGGCGTTTGCAAAGAGGCTTAAACCTGATTTGGTAGGCTCAGGGATTAAGGAAAAATACGCGTATCACAAGATGGGAGTTCCATTTCGGCAAATGCACTCGTGGGACTACTCAGGACCGTATCATGGCTTTGACGGTTTCCCTGTATTTGCCAGAGATATGGATATGGCGGTAAACAGCCCGACGTGGAAACTTATACGGAGGAAGAGATGATTGTAAAAGACCATAACGAGCTATTTAAAGATACGGCATATGTGGAGCAGTTTCAGGGGAAGCGGGAATTTGAAAATCCCTGTCCTGAAGAGGTCGTCCAATCAACTGCCCAATGGACAGAGGGCGCCGAATATAAGGATATAAACTTCAGGAGAGAGGCGTTGGTTATTAACCCGGCGAAGGCGTGCCAGCCCCTTGGGGCGATGCTCTGCGCGCTGGGATTTGAAGACACGCTGAACTTCGTGCAGGGGTCTCAGGGCTGCGTGAGCTACTTCAGAAGCCACCTGAGCAGGCATTTCAAAGAGCCGGTTGCCGCGGTGTCGTCCTCCATGACTGAGGACTCGGCGGTGTTCGGCGGGATAAGCAACATCCTTGAAGGGCTTGAAAACGCCTACACCCTGTATAAACCCGCTATGATAGCGGTCTCCACTACGTGTATGGCTGAGGTAATAGGGGATGATTTAAATTCCTTCATTAAAAGCGCCTTTGAAAAAGGTATTGTACCGGAAGGCGTTGAAATCCCATTTGCCCATACGCCAAGCTTTGTCGGGTCACACATAACCGGCTACGACAATATGATGAAGGGGATTTTAAGCGGTGTGAAGGGTCAGGTGAAAGACACCCCCTCAGACTCGATAAATTTAATCCCCGGGTTTGATACATACACCGGCAACTACATGGAGTTAAAACGCCTGATGAGTTCAATGGGCGTTAAGGCCACAGTGCTTGCTGATATAAGCGACACCCTGGACTCTCCCAATACAGGACGCTACCGGCTTTTCCCCGGTGGTACGCCTATACGGGCGCTTAAAGACGCCGTCAATGCGCGCTCAACTATTGCCCTGCAGAAGTACGCGACTGTCAAGACAGGGGAATTTATTAAGGGCGTATGGGGAAGGGATTTTCAGGTTGCCCCTGTGCCCATAGGGATACAAAACACCGACGAGTTTATGGATATGGTGTCGGCAGTCAGCGGCAGGCCTGTTTCCTCTGAGATTGAGGCTGAGCGTGGAAGGGCGGTTGACGCCATGATAGACTCCCATCCTTACGTCCACGGCAAGAGGTTTGCCCTTGTTGGCGACCCTGACCTGCTCATGGGGCTGATGGCTTTTGTCCTTGAGATGGGAGGACGGCCAGTTCATATCCTGTGCACGAATGGAGACGCCGGTTTTGCCAAAGACGCGGAGGCGCTGCTGCGCGGAAGTCCTTTTGGGCAGGACGCCACGGTTCACATTGGAAAGGACATGTGGCATCTGAGGTCACTGCTATTTGCCGAGCCTGTGGATTTACTTATTGGCAACTCGTATGCGAAGTTCCTGTGGAGAGACACCAAAACCCCGCTTCTTCGCATAGGGTTTCCCCTATTTGACAGACACCACCTCCACCGGTATCCGATAATAGGCTACCAGGGGGCGATTAACCTCACAAACTGGATTGTGAACACCTTACTGGATGAGATGGACAGAAAGGCCATGTTCACGCAAAGTTTTGACGTAATAAGATAGGAGCCAACCCATGACAGTGGAAGAACTTATGGCCGACGGCTGCCAGATAGATGAACAGCACAAGGTGTGCAAATCCAGGGGTGGTGAGTCCTGCGCCTTTGACGGTGCCATGATAGTGCTTCAGCCCATAGCGGACGCGGTGCATCTCGTTCACGGCCCTGTTGGATGTACGTCAAACACATGGGAGGGCAGGGGGACTGTGTCTTCAAAGGGGCACTTCCATCGCATGGGTTTTAGTACGAACATGAAGGAGCTGGACATCGTATTTGGCTCTGAGGGCAGGCTCTTCAACGCGATAAAGACCTGCAGGGATTTGTTTAACCCCGCTGCTGTCTTCGTATATGCGACCTGCGTAAGCGGCCTGACCGGCGAGGACATTGAGGGTGTCTGCAAAAAGGCGGCAGAGGAACTCTCCCTAAGGGTAATCCCTGTGCTTTCTCCCGGCTTTGTCGGGCCAAAGAATCTGGGCAACCGGATAGCCGGAGAGGTGCTGCTTGATTACGTTATAGGGACGGGGCAGCCGCCGGGTGTCACCCCATACGATATAAATCTTATAGGCGAGTATAACATAGCCGGGGACATGGAGTTTGTCGAGCCGGTCTTTGCGGAGGCCGGGATACGCATTCTATCGGGGATGACTGGCAACGCCTCCTTTGACGAGATAACCTATGCCCACTGGGCACGCCTAAATGTCGTCGTGTGCAGTCGCGCACTGATTAATGTTGCCGTTGAGATGAAACGGCGATACAAAATCCCCTACGTGGAGGTCTCGTTTTATGGAAAGACCGCCATGTCAGGGGCACTAAGGGCTATTGCATTGTCATTAGACAACTCCCAGCAATTTATGGAGAAAGTGGAGGAGGTTATCTCGAATCACGAAAAGAGGGTAACAACGGCGCTTGAGGCGCTGCCCTTGCTCGCGGGCAAAAGGGCGGTGCTCTATACAGGAGGCGTGAAGAGCTGGTCATTAATCTCCGCACTCATGGATTTGGGCATTGAGGTTGTCGCGGTAGGAACGAAAAAGAGCACATACGAGGATGAGGTAAAAATGAGGGCGCTTTTAGGGCAGGATGCCCCGCTTTATGAGGACGTATCGCCAAAGAGCCTTATCAGGCTGATGAGAGAAAAACAAGGGGACATTCTTGTGGCCGGAGGGAGGAATTTCTATCTCGCGGCAAAAGAGGGCCTTCCCTTCATAGACGTAAATCAGGAAAGACACACTGCCTACGCGGGTTACGACGGTTTTATTAATCTTGCGAGGGCAATCTCCAACACCATTGCCTTTTACGGTAAAAGGACGCCGCCGCCGTTTAGTGTAACGAATGAGCCTGCGGCAAGAGGCGTCGTAATAAACCCCCTTGAGCACGCGATGGGCGTTGGGGCTGTTCTTGCATTTCAGGGGATAGACAACACTGCGGTGGTTATTCACGGGGCGCAGGGCTGCACTTTTTTGACAAAGGTGCTGTTAACGAATCATTTCAAAGAGCCTATTGCCCTGCAAGGCAGCAAACTCTTCACAGAAGATGTGGTGCTTGGCAGTGAACAACGATTAGCTGAAACAATAACCGATATATACGAAAAACAAAGGCCTCGCCTGATAGCCGTCATTACCACAGGGCTTACGGAGGTAAAAGGGGACGATGTAGCGGGACTCTTAGGGCAGATGAGACTTGAGGGGGTTTCCCTTATACACGTTCCAACGCCCGATTACCTGAGTTCTTTAGAGGACGGCTACGCACTGGCGGTTGAAAAAACAGTGGAGGCCCTCGTTAAAAACGCCGCGCGCACGACAAAGAAAGGACTGGTAAATCTGCTCATAGGGCCGCACCTGACACCCGGAGATTTCATAGAGATTAAGTCCATAGTCAGGGCGTTTAATCTGGAGGCAATAACCCTGCCTGACCTATCGTCTTTGGATGGTAGCCGCAGGGGATTTTCCCCGCTGACCTCAGGAGGGATGGCGTTAGATGAGGGCAGTCAACTCGCAGCCGCTGAGATAACATTGGTTATTGGTTCGTCTATGGAGAGCCCCGCAAAAAAAATTAAGGACATATGCGCAACCGAATACGTAGTCTTTGAGGGGCTGTCATCATTGGAGGACATTGACAGGTTTGTCAACACGCTTAGCCTGATAAGCGGCAACCCAATCCCAACAAAGTATATAACGCAGAGGGCGATTTTGGTAGACGCGCAGAGGGACGCCCATTGTTATTACGGCGGCAAGGCAATATGCGCGGCTATGGAGACAGACCATCTTATACAGTTGTCAAGGTTGCTCTATGAAATGGGCGCGCCGCTTAAACTTGCCATTTGCGGCGGCAAATCAGAAAGGTCAGGCCGTGTAATAGCGGAGCAGACTGTCGTAGGGGACATGTATCTAATTACAGGCGATTTTGATATATTGATAACGAACTCTCATGGCAAGGCAATAGCAAAGGCGTTGAACATGCCCATTTTGCAGATGGGCTTCCCCGTGCACAAGCAACTGGGATATACGTCAAAGGTGCGCGTGGGTTACAGAGGGGCGGCGGATTTAGTCAACGAAATAGGAACTATCCTAATGGAGGGGCACAGATGAAAATAGCATTCGCAACGACGGGCGGGTTGACCGTTGATGAGCACTTTGGCAGGGCTGGCAAGTTTGCCGTGTATGAGATTAAATACGACGGATGTGAGTTTGTCGAAAGCAGGCTTTTCTCTGAAGAGGACACCGCGGAGATACAAGACAGCCGCTATGACGGCCAACTGCACATTGATAAGGTTGAGGTAAAGGTGCAACTGCTGTGTGATTGTAAGATAATCTACTTCACACAGATAGGCGGCCCTGCCGCGGCGCGCCTTGTAAAGAAATCGGTCATGCCGATGAAGGTAAACGACGGCTCTGTAATAACGGAACTGATTCAGAGGCTTCAGGAGACGATAAACAACTCGCCCGCGCCGTGGCTGAAAAAAGCGCTGATGGGCGGTTCACAACAAACGGAGGTAAACTAATATGAAGATGATAAGGGCATTTATAAGACCTGAAAAAGAGCAGGAAATAGTCTTGTCGCTGGAGGGCGCGGGCTTCCCGTCACTGACAAAGATGCCGGTGTTTGGACGTGGCAAACAAAAGGGCCTTCATATTGGCCCGGTAACATATGACGAGCTGCCAAAGACCTTGCTCCTTATTGTCGTGGAGGACGCCGATGTTGATACCGTTATCAGGCTTATAGAGGAAAAAGGAAAGACAGGATTTATAGGAGACGGTAAGATATTTGTAACGCCGGTGGAGAAATCATACACGATAAGAACGGGGGAGACCTCGCTATGAAAGAGCTGACGATAATAATCCGCCGACACATGGTTGCCATCACTAAAAAGGCGCTTGAGGAGCTGGGATACCCGTCTATGAGCATTCAAAGCGTGGATGGAAGGGGCAAGCAGAAGGGGGTTATAAATAAGAATATAGACTTTGGCGACGAGATGAGAGATGGGCTATCGGCCGGAGTAAGGCTGGTGCCCACGCCGTCGGTATATGCCCTTGAGCATAAGCTGTCAAAGCCCGTATTATATGTACCAAAGAAGATGCTGACTGTAGTTATCCCTGATGGTATGGTGGAAAGCGCCGTCAGGGCGGTTATAACCGCAAATCAGACGGGATCCCCCGGAGACGGCAAGGTATTTGTTTCGCCGGTAGAACTCTCTGTCAGGGTCAGAACCGGAGAAAGAGGCGAAGAGGCCATATTATAGAGCGAGGTATATGATTATGGGTGAGACAATTGGCTTGACAAGAGGCGGGGCGGTGTGGATACCGAGGTTTTTGCAGTCCATAGACATCAACAAGTGTCTGGGGTGCGGCAGGTGTTACAAGGTCTGCGGCAGGGGGGTGTTAGAACTGATAGATAAACCGTTTGAAGGAGATGACGAGTATGGCGACGACCTTGGCAACAAGGTCATGTCGCTGTCAAATCCTGACGACTGCATAGGCTGTGAGGCGTGCGCGAGGGCCTGTACGAGGAAGTGCCACACCCACATAGCCCTTTAGGGGGGCATTATGCTAAGCAAGAGAATACTGTTAGATAACCACCCGTGTTTTTCAGAGGGGGCGCACGGCAGGTTCGGGCGTCTGCACCTGCCCGTAGCCCCTTTGTGTAACGTGCAGTGCCGGTACTGCGTAAAGAAGTTCGACTGCGCCAACGAATCAAGGCCGGCCATAACAAGCCGTCTGTTGAGCAGGGAAGAGGCGGTAGGGCGTGTGGAGACCCTTGTTGACAGAGCAACCAACCTCAGCGTTATAGGGATAGCCGGCCCCGGGGATTCTATTTTTAACGAGGCCACGCTTTCGGTCTGTAAGGAAATCAGTGCCAGATTCCCGGAGCTTATCCTGTGTATCTCAACAAACGGCCTCCTCCTGGCAGACAGGATTGACTCAATACAAGAGGCTGGGATAAGCAGTATAACCATAACTATCAACGCGATTACGGCGGAGACGGCGGAGCGGATTTACTCGTGGGTAAATTACGAAGGAGAGATACTGCGGGGGGTTGAGGGGGCAACCCTTCTATTGCAAAAACAGTATGAGGGGTTAAAGGCTGCCGTTGAGAGTGGCTATGTGGTGAAGGTCAACACGGTTTTTATGCCCGGGATAAACGATAAGGAAATCCCGTTGATAGCGCATAGGGTGGCATCTGAGGGGGCGGAGATAATGAACATCATGCCTGTGATACCGCAGGGTGAGTTTTCGTGGCTACGGCGGCCGGGGCATTGGGAGATTTTTGAGATAAGGGCGGCGTGTTCATTGTATCTGACGCAGATGAGCCACTGTGTGCAGTGCCGGTCAGACGCGTGTGGCCTTATTGGGCAGGATACGGACGCAGAGCTGGAGATGTTAATGGCAGGCTTGGGGGTGGATTATGACGCGGTTGTGTCATAGTATGAATTTGTCTGAGCATGAGAAAGAGCGCTACAAAAGACAAATGACCCTTGAAGGATTTGGGCAGGAGCAGCAAAACACGCTAAAGTCCAAATCGGCGATGATTGCCGGCATAGGCGGCTTGGGTGGAAACGCCGCCCTATATCTCGCCGCCGCCGGCATCGGCAAACTTGTCATCGTCCACTACGGCAAGCTGACGCTGTCAAACCTGAACAGGCAGATACTTATGAAAGACAACTGGGTTGGAAATGCGAGGGTTACACAGGCAAAGAAATTCATAGAAGAACTTAATCCGCTCGTTGAAGTGGAAGTTTATGACGAGCGTATATCAGAGGAGCTTGCCGGGCAGCTCATCCCAACTGTTGACATAGCGCTGTCGGCAAGGCCGAATTTCTATGAGCGAAGGCAATTAAACAAGGCGTCGGTAGCGCACGGAGTGCCGATGGTAGAGGCCGCAATGAATGCGATGGAGGGGTATTTGTTTAACGTGATACCGGGCAAGACGCCTTGCCTGAATTGCGTGTTTCCAGAGGATGACCCCGGTTGGCAGGAGCTGGGGTTTCCCGTGCTTGGGGCGGTATCAGGGGCGCTGGGCTGTTTGATGGCAATTGAGGCAATAAAAATACTGACCGGCTTTGGCAGGCCCCTGCTTGGCCAAATGCTGATGTTTAATCTCTTTGACATGGAGTTCAAAAAACTCAGGATAATGCACGACCCCATGTGTGATGTCTGCGGTTAATGTTCAATCACAATAAAACATGCAGGTAGAATCAAAGGAGTTGTTTATTGTAAAATGGACATTGAATTATTAAGAGGGGGATGATATGCAAAAAGAACTCATTGTGAAACTCAATAAAACATTTGAAGAGTCGGTATATCAGGAAGATGGCATTGAGTATTGGTTAGCGCGGGACTAAGGGGTTGTAAAATAATTATTGTTAAATTTATGAGTAATATGGTAAAGTAA
>NZ_JBJUSG010000129.1:0-9919 GCF_046044395.1 Candidatus Magnetominusculus dajiuhuensis
CCACTGCCCAGCGCTACGACCACAGCCCCCCACCTCAAAAAAAAGGGGGGGGGGGCTGCTTTACTATTGTGACACAGTCTGGAAAGCGGGAATCCAGGAGAGGGAATTACTGGTGTAAGTTTCTAATGCGATTGCCCTGCGTAGCCCGGCTGAAGTCATAGCTATTGTGATGGGCTTATACCAGGTTGCGGTCAAATGAGTAAAAGGAGCATCCTTCGACAGGCTCAGGATGATTCGATTGATATAGAAATCTTCTTACTTATATGATTTACTTATATTATTGCAACTTAATATTACTGAGTCCCCGTCCCGATAGACATCTGGAGCGTTACCTGGTTCATATGCTCTTTTGTCTTGAATGTGAGGTAGTCCTTCTTGTCCAGTTTGTCCAGCTCGTAAAGCTGTTTCTTGTAGCGGCCCGCAATATCGTACCACTCGCTGATTCTCATGTTGAAACGACTTTCTTCGGGATAGCACAACGTATTCATGAAGGACAGGATAGCGAAATAGTACCGAACGGCGTTGCGCTCAATTGCGCCACGAGGCCCGCCGATATAGATGGGCTTGCCGTTTTTGTCTGTTCCGGCCACCGTGAACCCTACTTTGCTACGGCCGAGGGTCAGGAAATAGATTTTTTCCGCGAAGCGAAGTAAAGCACTGTCGCTGTATTCATAACTGACGTGGACAAAAGTCCTTTCCTCATCAAGTTGCAGGGCTTCTAACCTCATCTTGTGGTCCTTTGTGCTGAAAGGGCCTGCATCGGCATTGAAAGTGATATCCAGATACCCCTGCTGCTGCTCAACGTTCCGGTAGTGGTAAACGACTCTGTCCGTTTTCTCCGGAGGTTGATAGACTTCGCTGCCGATGTAAAAGGTCAGCAGCCAGGTCCCCGGCAGTTCCTTGTAGGTGCACGCCTTGACATTAGTATGGAGGGATGCGATATCGCACCAGTTTGCCGGCTCCTTTAGCTCATTGATAACGCTGTCAAAGGGATAATCGAATATCCCGTAGACATCCACATGCACTCTGTTGCCTCGCTCAAAAGACTCCAGAAAGAGAGGAAAGCCAAAACTATTTGTCTCCAATTGGGCCATGTTCCTGTGATAGGTGTCAAGCAGGATGTCTTGTCCCTGCCGGGCATTTTCAACCGCTGAGGCGCAACCGGCAGAAAAAATAATCATAACCGCAACCATGAACAGGAAGCACCCCAAAAGATTTCCGATTCTTTGCATTTGATTCACTCCTTTACCGTAGAGTATCAACTCTGCGGCGACGTGTTACAGCATATGGGAAAATAAGTGCGCAAACCACTCCCTGATCCTTGGGATCAAGGGTCTTTCTTTCCACTCTTGCAGTTTAATCTCGTTGGACTCCCTGATATCACTGGCAAACATCTCCTCTATTTCTCCGGCAAATTCGTGACTCAGGATAACCGCATTCACCTCGTCATCGTTTAACAAGCTCCAGTAGTCCATGTTGGTAGAGCCGACTGTAGACCAGACGCCGTCAATCACCGCAGTTTTCGCATGTAGCAGGGCGTTGCGGCGTTCAAATATCTTCACCCCCGATTTCAAGAGCGCGGAATAATTATACCGCGCCGCATATGAGGCCGTCGGAGAATCGCTGATTGTTGGAAGAACAAGCTTTACGTCAACACCACGCTTTGCGGCATCAATGAAGGCATCCAGTATTTGGCTGTCGGGGACAAAATAGGCATTCGTCATATGAATCGAATGCTCTGCAAAAGTGATGGCGGCCACATAGGCTATAAAAGTTATCCTGTTACTCTGTCCCGGCGTGCTGCCAAGTACCCGCACCAGGGCATTGCCCTCTTGCTTCAGGGCAGGGAAGTAGTTCCGTTGCGAGAGTTCCGGCCCATTTTGCTTGTGCCATGTGTCAAGAAAGAGTTTTTGCAACTCAGCCACCGCAGGGCCTTCGATTTGAACGTCCGTGTCACGCCAGGGCATTTGTTCACCTTTGATTTCACCCCTGCCGGAAAGCCTGCTCGAGTATAGCGAACTGATATTGATACCCCCTATAAAAGCGACTTCGCCGTCAATAATCAAAATCTTTCGGTGGTCCGGATGCAGGAGCCAGTTACTGTGGGCCTTAAACGGGTTTACCGAATTGAATTCGACCACCTGAATGCCGCCGTCACGCAAGCGCTGGAAAAAAGCGGCGGAAGTATGTGAACTGCCGATGCTGTCATAGATGAGATTTACCTGGACACCCTCGGCCTGTTTTTGCAACAATATATCGGCAAATTTGCGGCCAGTATCATCCTCTTCAATGATAAAGGTTTCAAAGTTGATGTGGTCTTTGGCATCCTGTATCGCTTTGAACATTGCGGCATAGGTAGGCAGGCCGTTAGCGAGCAGAGTGACTTTGTTCCCCTTCGTCAGCGGGCTTTCGGTTACTAATTCTACCACGGCATTGTGACGTTCCAAAATGTCCGTAGGATTGGCTGAGCTTTTCAGCCGTTGCAGGATGGCCTTGCTTTTGTCGGGAGATAACAGCCCTTTTGACGCCATGATTTGATAAGAGTTCTCCTCAGTCAGTGATTCCTTAATCAACTCAGCAACGTTCGGCAACGTAGCACACCCATTGCTGAGGCTCAAAATGAATGACAACAGTAAGAACAAACAGAAACGCTTGACAACCGACATGGGCTAGTATATAAGAAAATACATTAAATGTCAACGCTACGGGAAAATCTGTCAAGCTACGGGAAAATCTATTAATTTTTGAAAAGATTAGAATTTTAGTCGTAGTGTTTTTGCAATCACAGCCCAGATGATGATATTATCTCAGAAATCTCTTTTTGCGTCATGTTTTCCCTCTCACCTTTGAAGTATATAGCTAAAAGGTAAATGGTTGTTTCCTGTACTAAATATATTACCCTAAGGCCTCCAAGCTCACCAATGTTCGCGCTTTTAATGGCACATCTGGCCTTATATACCGTATTGGCAAATCTATGAATTTTAGGAATTGGTTCGCCGGGAAACTCACCTTTTTCAAGATCGCATAGAAGAGGATCAATATCTTTGTTTAACTTTTGAAATTTCTTCTTCAGACCCTTGTAATCTTTGTCAAAACGACTAACTGATTGAACAAAATACACAGCTTACAACGACTGCAGGTGTTCTCTTATGTTGCAGCCGGGCGGCAATGTGCTCTTTACTTTACCATCGCGTATGTCTCTCAGCAGGTTATGAAAATCCCTGTTAGTCGCCCACTCGTAAAGCTCAATCTTATCTGTAACAAGATATCTCAATTTATCCAGGTCTCCCTTCAAAATAAACCTCTCTATTGGCGAAAAACGATGCTCCGAGAGCTTCACTATTGATGCCTTCAAACGAATATAGTCATCCTTGATGAGCATGTTTTCTTTGATCATATCTTCATTGTTCAGGCATTCGTCCAGAGATTGCTGGCATTGCGTAGTATCTTCTGGCTTGTTGAGCTGATGGATTAACTTTATCAGCATAAACTTTGCGAAGACAGACTTCACAACCCTGGCAAGCCTGCCGTCTCTATCGAAACCGCTCACTGTGTGATTTATTATGTTCACACTATCGAAGGTATTTAAAGCTGTTAGCTGCATGTCCTATCGCGCTCCTTTTGTCCTGCTGCATTAACCCGCTGCCTCATAATAGTATAAAACATATGTAAGCAGTCACGTCAAGTGTTTATTTTTACAGGAGTCCCCTAAATAAATTAAGGAACTAGTCAAGCACAGGGGTCTCGCTTTCAGCGCTCAGGTCGCTGCTGTAATACTCAAATCTGTTCCTGCCAAGTTCTTTTGCCTTATACATAGCCACATCGGCCCTTTTAATAAGGACATCGGTAATATTTTCAATCTCGTAATCAAAATCGCTGAATGGATATAACTCTATGCCAATACTGCCGCCGATACGGCACTCATGTCCATTTATAAAAAATGTTTTATTTAATGATTCAATAATCTTATCCGCAATTAATCCAGCATCCAGCTTTCCACTTACTTTGGTAAGAATAATAATAAACTCATCGCCGCCTACGCGGGAAACCGTGTCTGATTTCCTGACATTGCTTAATAACCTTGTTGAAACCTCCCTAAGCAGGATATCTCCGGTTTCATGTCCATAAGTATCATTAACCGCCTTAAATTTATCTAAATCAATAAATAACAACGCCATCATATTGCCTTCCCGCGTGGAAAATTCAATTGCAATATTTAATCTATCCAAAAGTAATATCCGGTTAGGAAGAGACGTAACCACATCATAGTGCGCGAGCTGCTGGAGCTGTTTTTCGTAGTATTTTCTCTGAGATATGTTTCTAAGCACGTAAACACATTGTATTATGTTTCCTGCATCATCTTTTATCGGCGACGCAGAGCAGGAGACATAGACTTCCTTTCCAGCCTCATCGTAATGCAGGTGCTCACTCATCGCGTACTCACCCGTTCGTAACATAGTCATAACAGGACACGAGTATTCCTGTTGATTACAAGGCTCAGAGACTTTATGGGTAACTTCATAACAATGTCTGCCTATTACATCAGTCCCAGCTAGCTTATACTCCCTCAGGAAGTTGTTATTGGTGCTGACGATTGTGAAATCATTGACGTCTATCACCGTGAGGGAGTCATTTATGCTGTTAAGGACGGTTTGAGTAAATTTATTGATTCGCTTAATAGAATCCTCGCCTTTTCCATGCTCAATTATGGTCGCAATCGAGTTAGTTATAGATACAAAAGAACTCTCTTCCAACTTACTTCTTTCGTGATTATGCCTGACGTACAGGCATAATACGCCTAATACGTTGCTGCCGGATTTTATGGGAATGCAGTAGTGTCCATGTTCATGCATTCCTTCAAAGCTGACAGTGTGTAAGTCGTCAAGCTTATTGGAAAATACTGTTTTACCTGTGCTGGCGGCTATCCCGCAAAGGCATTGCCCATATTGCAATCTCGCACATGCTGTTAATAAATGTTCATGCAGATTTCTTTGAGCAACCATCTGTAACTCTTCCGCGCCATCTACTTTTAAGTGGATACATCCTTTTTGTTCAATGCTTATGCCTGGAATAGAGACGATTATATCCATAATTCTCTGCAATTTACTCTGAAGAGGAACATGCTCTAAGGATATTTCAAGGACACTTCTTATTGTCTCCTGTAGTACATCTCTGCGTCTCAGCTCATAAACAGTCTCTTCTAATTGCGTCCCTAATGCCAACTCAGATTGCACAAGGCCATCTCTTTCCCTGAGTTCCTCTAACAATATATCTACATATTTAATAATCCCCGTTTTGTTTTGATTCCTTCGCAGTCCATATTCGTCCTGCAGGTTGCCCTGTGAGATATTCTCTAATATCTCTATTATATCCCCTGGTTCGGCCCCTAATTGATTAACAAGTGAACGTATCGCCTTTACCGCAATTAAAAAGCTGATAATAACTGACAGCAGACACGCGGACAAAACTATACCCAGGAACATTTGATATTCTCTATTTGAGAGAGACTCGCCTTCTCTCATCTTATATGTTTGATAGTCGGTAAGATTATCAATTGCCTGCAATAATACAGCAGAATGTTTCAATTGTTTATCAAACAACGATACCTTTGATTCCTCTGAATTAACCAGCAAAACGGCACGGCTTTGTTCTCGTACAAATGACAAATAATCACCTTGTATGTTTTGTATTGTTTTCAGGAGTATTTTGCCTTTACCACTTCTTATCAAGGGTTCCAGTTTGCTTACATTCTCTGTCATAGTCATTTTGTATTTATCAATATTGTCCAATTCTCCGGTACTGTTGTCAGCGGCAAGAAGCAACTTATACATTGACACATCAATGCCTTTAACGGCATACATTACGTTATCTAAGTATATAGTTTTAAGGTATCTGTCGCTGACAATATCGTGGATGAGATCACGAGACGACCGCAATATAAAGACACTAGTAACACTGCCGATGATTAGCAGCACCACTATAACAGCGTGACTATATGCAAGTTTCGTTTGTACCTTCATAGTACCAGCCCAACAAACAACTATACCATTATAACATATCTTACGTTGACGTCAAAAATATTATTATTTCACACCCGACACGACATCCTTCAGCCCCTTGCCCGCCCTAAACTTGGGTACTTTAGCGGCAGGGATTAACGTAGCCTCCCCGGTTTTAGGATTTCTACCCGTCCGAGCATTCCTTTCAGACACAACAAAGGTGCCAAACCCTACGAGAATAACGCGCTCGCCATCTTTAAGAGCCTTAGATATTGCGTCAAATGTGCCGCTGATAACCTTTGCGACCTCTGTCTTCGACACTTTTGACTCTACCGCTACCCTGTCTATTAGTTCAGCCTTAGTCATAGAACACCCCCCAGATGAATCACAAGTAGTTGTAAAACATCGTAATTGTGCTGGCTTTAGGCTATACGTGTCAATAAGTGTATAAAATAAACATGCTGGCGGCACTATACGATTCTCTGCTGATGTGCCTGCCTTTTAGGCTATTATCCCGGGCAAACGCATTTGAAAAATAAAGCAGAAATTGGCCATACAGTTGACTTTGGTAGATGGTTCTAAGGAATTTTCTATTGTAACGTTCTAATGCGTTTGCCCTGGGTTTTTATCTGTTAACAAATCAGCAGAAATCATGTATAATGCAGTTGTGATGAACAGAAGATATTTAAATGTCTTGCTGGTTATATGTTCTGTCGTAGTGGTTTTTGGGGTATTATGTGTGTTTGAGTATGCGCTGAGGCTCAGCGGCAGCGTAAAACCTCTGAGCAACTCGCGGGAGCTTTTCGTTGTCAACGCCTTTGGAGTAAGCAGGGGAAACGCCAAAAACATTGGAGCATTCTCGTTTGGTGAAAAGGTCTATACTGATAAATACGGGTTTCGCATCCCGAAAGATTATAAAGAAGCCGATAAACACTTCTCAGGGACAATCCTCGTACTTGGAGACTCAATTGCCTTCGGCGTTGGCGTAAAAGAAGAGGATACGTTTGTTGGCCTGATGCGCTCCGCACTGCCGGATATGCGGGTGTATAACTCTGCCGTCGTAGGATATAACTCCTACGACTATGAAAACGTCATAGTACATTTTCTACCCTCTCATCCGGAAATCAACAGGGTTTATCTGATTTATTGCCTGAACGATTTAAACTCCCAATCAGCCGAGCTTATTGACAGCGAGCTAAACACCGGCACCAGGGATGTAACCCTGCTTGACAAGGCAAGACATCTGGGAGTCCTTGCAGAGCTGAACGAATTCCTGAGGGCCAAATCGCTGCTTTACCTGTATCTGAAGGGTCTTCTGACTGACCCGCAGATGAGATTTTACATGGCCGAATCCCTGTACTACAATGTGGACAACGATGTAATCTTTAACAAAAACATCCAACCCATCGTCAATATCGCCAGGACACTGAAGGCACGCAATATCCCCTTCACAGTGATTATTTCCCCCTATGAAGCCCAACTCAGAAAGAAGGACACGCTGCTTGGGCCGCAGAAAAAACTATCCGCCTTCTTTAGCGCCAACGGTATAGACTTCATTGACCCTGTGCCGGATTTTCTCGCAAAGGGGATGGCGTCAAAGGAGTTCTATCTGTTTTGTGACCCTATGCATTTCTCTGAAAAAGGGCACAGGGTGATGTTCGGGGCGCTTATGAGGCGCTTATGAGTCTTTTGATTAAGTAAATCGGTGCTTGGAGCGTCTTATTAAATACATAACCCACGAAATTGCCCTTTGTTACGCCGCGTACCCTGTCTAAAGTATCTTTTTCATACTTACACGGCTCTGCTATACAAATGACGTTGCCGTCAAGTGCCGCGCAGTCTTTCGGCGAGGCAGTGTCTATAATCACCTGTCCATATTGTTCACGCAGGCTGCCCACGCGCTCATTGACCCTTGCAATATCCGGTTCAAATAACACATCAAGCCCGTGTTCCCCTGTGGGCATGGGCAAGTTGGAGCTATCCGGGGTGATACCGAAAAACGCGGCTGCCGAATAACCTGATGTGGCGCGCCCGGCACAGACAAGTAAGACCCCCTGCCCTTCTCTGGCGTATGCTATGCCCATCAGCGCCGCGGCGCAGGTCTTGCCGTCCCCCTTACCCGGACTGGTTACTATCAGAGCCATACTACCGCCGCCATTAGTTGGTGTTTCATAGAAGATATTATCCTTAATCTCGTTAATGGCCTCAATTTCTTTTGAGTCGGCACTGAGGGCGCTTACGGCATCATAATTTCTCAGGTGCTCCGAGAGTGGGATACGCCCGAGGAGTTTTGAAAATGCCGTTATATCGTCCTTTGATTTAACGGTATTGTCCATGTATTCGACAAAAAATACGGCGGCAAGGCCAATGAAAAAACCAAGAAAGACAGCCACTATGAGCGTACGCCCCCGCCTTGGGTAAAACCTCTTCTTTGGTGTTGTGGCAGGCTCGACTATCTTTAACTTCGACAAGCTTATGGATTCGACCAGGCCCACCTGAATGACATACTGGCCGATCTTCGAGTACATCTCCCTCTGTGCCGTTAACAATGGCTCTATGCGGGCGGATGCCTCATACTTATGCGGTATTTTTATAAGTTCTTCCTCATCGAGCTTTATAAACTTTTGGATTACCGCTTTCTTTGCAAGAATTGCCTCCTTGTTGATGCGATTCGTTAAAATCTTTTTTGATAGCTCTGAGTACTCAGGATTCAGGGACATTGTCTCTCTGCTGAGAACGAGGCCGACCTCTGCGACCATCTGTTTTTTAATTGTATCTATCTCTTCGTTAAGAATCTTATACCTGGGATGCTCTTTTGTGAAATCGAGTTTCAGGCTTGCCAGATCTAAAACCTTTTTGTCGAGAGAGGATTTTAAGGATTCGAGCCTTGGGTTTGTACTGATCTCAAAAGCCTCTTTTCTGTATATGGAAAGCTCTTTTAGTTGTTTCATGCCCTTTGTAATTTCCGCGTCAAATTGGGCATACTCCTTGTCCATCGCTTCGGCTTCGGTTTTCAGGGTATATATTGCCTTAATAGCATTGGTCGTTTCGCCTTGCAAATCAACGGTCATATCCCTGAGCTTCATGTCTGTGGAGATGGCAAGGGTTTTAAAATAACTGTCTCTGATTGAATCAAGTCTTAATTCCAGAGACTCTCTCACTGATTTGAAATCGTCTCTTACCCTCTGTCGCGCGCTCTCAACGTAATTCGCCGATAGTTTGTTGGCAATAGAGGCCGACAGTTCAGGGTCATTTGTTACGGCGCTTACCTCTATTATGGTTACCTCTTTATATTGCTTAACGACGGCGTAGGGCAGGGAAAACAGATTTTCGGCGATAGACGGCTCAAAAAAATCTTCTGCCTTCAATTGCTTGCCGAAAAGCCCCACAAGCTTAAACTCGCCAATAATAGCCTCTGCCAGCGGTTTTACCCTGGATAGCTCCACGTCAGTCTTTATGTCATCACTTGTACTGGCTACCTGTGAGGCCATACCCCAGCCTGCCAGCAGCCCGTTTGCGGAGGGCGTCTTTAAAACTAATACCTTTGCGGCGGCCCTGTAAGTCGGCCTGACAAAAAGCAATATAAGCAGCGCTAATACCAAAGATGCGCCGATGATGTAGTAAAATATCCTTTTTCTTCTGTTAAATATCTCCATGTATCTGAGTAATTCCAACAAACCCTCCTGAACTAACAAACCATCCTGAACTTCTGCCGCACCTAATCTGACGCGGCGGCCACCTCATGGGATTCTAACATATTATGGTATGGTTAAACCATAGCACCAACAATTCTCATTAAAAGGGCAGAGGGCACGAGTATGCTGTGATATTTGACAGGGAAGGCATCAGTAATACTAAGTTGCTAAGTAAGCGTCTAAATAACTACACCCGCTGGGTTACCGGCAAGAGTACCCCCTATC
>NZ_JBJUSG010000130.1:0-9901 GCF_046044395.1 Candidatus Magnetominusculus dajiuhuensis
ATTATGACATCTGCTACCCCCACTGTAAAGATGGGGTTTTCTTGACGCTTACAATATAACCAAATCATAACAGATGGCAGTAGCGGCGATTAGCAGGTCGAAGTCATCAATCAATAGTCCATTTTTTCGCAGTATCTTCCGTTGTTTGGCAAAAACTTTACAAATATCGGCATCTATTCCTAAAACAACCAAATCCGGTGTTAAAAACGCATCTAATGACTGTTGTTGTTTGTCCTGAGTTTTGGAGTCAAAAATCCCCTCATAAATTTCAGCAAGGGAAATGATACTTATAGAAAGTCCCTCATGACTAAACTCTCGTAATTTCTCGCGAACAAGCCCTACGCCCTTGAGAAGGTCTATCAACCAATCGGTATCTATCAGGTATTTCTGGCTATTTTCTGACAGATTTCTCTCTGTTGGCATAGATATCTCTCTTCAGCTTCTCTGTATCAACATCCGCCCATGAACCAAATGCAGCGTCTAAAGCCTCTGTTATACTTGCTTTAGGTGTAGCTATGTCTGAGGAGATCGTGACAGTTACCTCTTTCCCCTCTGGAAAATCAATCCGTTCCAAAGGCTCTATAACACCGTGCGAAATGCGGGCCTTAATTTCGATGGCCATATCTGTCCACCTCCTTCTTTACACCTGTTAACTGTATTATAGCATTTTTCGCTAAGTAACAATACGCTTCTTTTTTTATGCGGTTTTATGTAAAAGACATCGTCCTGAGCTTGCTCAAATCCTATACTTCTGCGGCTTGAAGTAATTTCTACGAACTTTGACATGACGAAGGTAATCCTTATATCTAATGCTAAAAAACATATGAAGAGGCAACCTAAATATGGGACAGCACCCACCTAAACGGTCGGCGGCGCTATTTAGCATATTAGCATAGCCACCGATTACATGTCCTCTACAGAATAAAGAAATCTGCCCACACCCTATGCGCTAACGATGTGATACATACTTCTTTTATCATGTGTCCTTTTTATCTTCCTGTTCTTTTATCTCCATAGATTGAATTAGTTTATCCATTAAATTCAATAGACGGTCGTATTCATCGTCAACCATATCTAAAAGAGCTGATATCCTGCCCATAGGTCTCAGAAATGGCGACGCGACATCTTTTCTTTCTTTATAATTAAGATAATGTGAGGCAGCCGCCCAAAGATGCTGCGCAAGTGTTCTAACCTGTATCTCTACAATCAAGTTGTCAAACTTATCATATTTATCAGGAGTGCAGCACTCCTTTTTTTATTTTCACTTCATAGTGGAGTGATCCATAACCAAATTGTTGTTCTAACTGAAATATACGTTTCTTTCTTTTTTCCTCAAAATAGGTTTCAATAATCTTACAAATTGCTTCGATATCTCTTTTAAATAGCAAAGTTATCCTAATACCGGCTAAATCTGTTATCTCACATAGTTTATGAGGTATTATAGGTTTATACTTGTAATTGTTGATATTATGAGTGATAGATTCAAAATCTTTAATTCTTGAAGTTATTTCTGATATTTTCTGCATTTCATTCTTACAAAGAATATCTTTAAATTTGTTCTTCACCTCTTCAAGAAAGTCACCATAAAGACGATAATTTCTTTCATACTCACTTTTAATATCTTCTATATATAGCATCTGACCTGTTTCCTTATAAAATAAAGGTTTTATTCACTTCAATATCGTACTACAATTATTTTTTTGATGTCAACAACCCCAAATTTCATGGCACATGCATCAGAGAGCAATAAAGCAGAGATTGCTATGCGGCTCAGGTGAATCAGGAACACATCCCCTTTAACTTGATATGGGACTGGACATATGAGCGGACATATAGACACATAAGGGGTCACCGCAGAAACAATAGACAAAACGAACCATTTTGTCTATTGTTTCATATATAACAGCCTCTAAACCCACGTATTTTCTGAGAGCTGGTATAGCCAACAATAGACAAAATGATGGCGCATACCTCGTATTTTTGTATTACTCCTCCTCCTCCTCTTTCTTAGCCATGGCGATTATCTTTTGCGCATTCTGGTGCGGCACATCCTCGTAATGCGAAAACTCCATCGAGTATAGCCCCCTGCCGCTGGTTATGCTATGGAGCTGGTTGGCATAGGTGAGCATCTCGGACATCGGAACTGTGGCCGCAATCTTCTGATTCCCCCCTGCCTGGGATTCCATGCCCTGAACCTTGCCGCGCCTTGAGTTCAGGTCGCCTATTATGGCCCCGAGATAATCATCAGGCACAATAACCTCTACCTTCATAATTGGCTCAAGCAAGACGGGACTGGCGGCCAGTACCGCCTTTTTAATAGCCATCGAACCGGCTATCTTAAATGCCATTTCTGAGGAATCCACGGCATGATACGAGCCGTCATAAAGAGAAACCCTGACGTCTACCAGCGGGTAACCCGCAATAATGCCACCTTTCATTTTATCAATAATACCTTTTTCAACCGCAGGGATGTATTGGCGCGGGATAGACCCGCCCACGATTTTATCCAGAAACTCAAACCCGCCGCCTGTTTCCAGAGGCTCTACGGTTATCCAGCAGTCGCCGTACTGGCCCTTGCCGCCCGATTGTTTCTTATACTTGCCCTGCACGCTGGTAGTGGCGCGAATGGTCTCTCTGTATGGGATTTTCGGGATCTTCATATCTACGTCAACGCCGAATTTCCTCTTTAGTTTATGCAGCGTTACCTCTATATGTACCTGCCCCATGCCGGAGATTATCATCTCGTTGGTTTCGGGGTCACGATGGAATTTTATTGTAGGGTCCTCGTCAAGTATCCTGTGCAGGCCGGTGCTTACTTTCTCCTCATCCCCCTTTGTTTTTGGCTCAATCGCATAGGATATAATAGGCTCGGCAAATTTGACAGAGGAAAACACCACAGGGTGTGCCTCGTCTGTAAGGGTATCGCCCGTGAGTGTCTCCTTTAATTTTGCCACTACGCCAATTTCACCAGGGCCTAACGCCTTGACAGGGATTTGTTTCTTGCCCATCATGTGAAATATTTGCCCTACCCGCTCCTTCGTCCCCCTTGTGGTGTTTAAAAGCGTGGCGTCCGGGCGGAGTGTGCCAGAAAAGATTCTGAATATCGTTAATCTGCCGGCATATGGGTCGGCAATCGTCTTAAATACGTAAATCGCCAGTTGTGCGTTTTCTGCCGGTGGGAGTTTCACCTCCGAGCCGTCCTTTGTATTTTTAGCGGTAACCGATACCGCGTTAAATCTATCTAAGGGCGAAGACAGGTACATGGTTATCGCCTGCAGGAGCTGGGGAATGGCCATATTTTTTTCGGCTGAGCCACAGGCAACTGTGACAAATTCCCTCGTGCAAACACCGTGGCGAATTCCATTTACGATCTCCTCCTGCGTGAGTTCGCCCGTTTCGAGGTATTTCTCCAGCAGCGTGTCATCAAGCTCGGCTATTTTTTCTACCAGTTTTTTTCTGTATTGCTCATAATCGGCCACCATATCCGGGGGAATTTCCAGCACCTCGGATTTGCCGCCCTTTGTCACATACGCCCTGGAATGTAAAACATCCACAACACCCGTAAATTGCAACCCCTCACCCATAGGGATAAAAAGCGGGATGGCGTCAACAGAAAAGAGTTTTTCCACCTGCTCGATGGTTTGCTGAAAATTGGCGTTTTCCTTATCCATTTCATTGACAAAGACGATACGCGGCACGGCGAATTCGTCGGCGTATTTCCAAAGTTTCTGGGTCTCTGCCCGCGCCCCGTCAACGGCGCTTACGACTACGACCGCGCCATCGGCTATCCTGAGGCAGCCCCTTGTGTCCTCCATAAAATTGATAAATCCCGGCGTATCAATTAAATTCAGCCTGTAGTCTGACCATTCGCATGTGGCCACTGAGGAGTTAATCGTTACTTTCCTGTCAATCTCCTCCGCGTCAAAATCCATTACCGTGTTGCCGTCCGTAACGCTGCCCATTCTTGTGGTTGCGCCGGCATTAAAGAGAATTGCCTCTGCAAGCGTGGTCTTTCCACAGCCGCTGTGGCCTAAAATAGCTACGTTGCGAACCTTTTCAGCACTATCCATAGTTCCCCCTTTAAGGTTTATATTTAGAGTTCGATAATATGTTCGATTACGGGCGTATTTTCAGTTTTTCGCTCAAGATTCCTGGAAATTATTTTTAAGGCAATAAAAGAAACGACAAACGCGGAAAACCCTCCCAAGGCGGAGAGCGTCTCAGGATTGGACGCCTTAAACACACCGGCAAGCAGGTACTTACCGGCCACCGCCCCTACAAGAAGCGCAGCCGCGGGAAGGCCATAGACCAACAGCGTCCCCCTGACATACGTGTAGTACCTCGCGGTTACTCTGACTTGTTGTCCAACCTTTGCCCCTGCAATGTTGAGCGCTGTGATTTCGACGGTTTGACTGTCATTGCCGTCGTTTGTAAAGAGGCATGACTGGCCTTCCTTGCAGCCTTCGCAGGTCTGCCTCCTCTGTACAACCACGGTCGCATTAACGCCGTCAATCCTGCTCACAACGCCAACCTCTTCCATAACGCCTGCATTGTAACATACCGCAGCGCATCACCGCCATCGGTCAGAGGTAAATTTATTCATTTCCAGTTATTCAGCTCAAGTGCAAGATTCTTTTCTACACCGGTAGGGTTTTCAATATTCAGCGAGCCGCTGTCTATTAAATATTTCACAATCGAAACGGCCATGAGCCTGTGTCCCCTGAGATTTAAATGTCTGTCATGGCGCCAGTATAAATCTCTCTGTGAATCAAGTACGCTGCGCGGGGTTTGGTCGGCATATTTTTGTAATATCGGTGTCAGGTCAAGATACTGAATCCCGTTTGCCTTAAAAAATCCCGTGAGAACCTCGTTTGGGTAGTCCCAGTTGAGGTCATACGGGCGCAGGAATTTATACACCTGTTCGCGAGTTGGAATCAGGACGATTACGAATTTTGCGCCGAGGGCGTCTGCCTCTGACTGCATCTGCCTGACATTGTCGAGGTTAATCTGCCACGCCTTAGTGAGCATCGGGACGTCTTTGGGGGATAAGAAAGGCAGCTCATATTCGCCGTGAATGCCGAGCCAGAGTTTTATTACGCGATATAATTTATTATTATCAGTGATGAACTCGTAAAGGCGGTACAGGGCGAAGTGTTTATAAAACGTGGTATTGGGCTTTCTGATGTGGCGCAGGAGTGGTGATTGAATCTTTTCGGTTGATTTATTTTTTTCGGTTTTGTTGTAGAAATGCAGGTCATCAACCATATCGTTTCCAATAAAATAGGCCGTAATGATAAGGGCGGGCTTAGTGCCTGAGGATTTTTCGATAGCGCGCGTAACTTTTTTGATTTTCAGAAGTTCCTGTGCTGTGCCGTAGCCCATAACGCCGCATTTCAGCACCCGCGCTTTGGTGTATTTTTCTATGAGGCGTGGAAACAGGTCTTCATAGGGCGTAAAACCCCATGTAAAGCTGTCGCCGACGATGAGCGTATAGTCCGGTTCACCCTTATATGGCGCATCATAGCACCCAAGTTCGTTTGACCAGACGGTGTAGGGCTTCTCGTAGAAATTAAACGTCGCGGGGGGATAATTTTTCACAATATCATACAAGGATTCGTTATCGTCGCCCAGATAACCCTTCAGCTCAAAGATTTCGAGCTGTTTATTGAAGGTCGTAAAGCGAAGGGCAATCTCCGCAACCCCAAGCGAGATAAACACTGCGGCAACCAGCAGGGCTGCATTGACAGCAAAACGTTTAACAGGTCGCATATATAGCTCAGGCCACCGTCAGGACACATATGATTTTCATACGTATCATTATAGATTGAAAGCAGCTCCCACCGCAACACAATTTCTTGACATATCATTATTTATGATATATAATGCAGCAGTCATTTCGACGCGTATAGTTTTGCGATGGAAAGGAGTTGATAAATGGCCGGATGTGATGGTGAGCATGTCTACGAAGGCATAACCAGAGAGAAGGTTGATTTTATACTTCAGAAGTTAGGGGAAGGCAAAGCGGACGTAAGCGGCGACGCAGATGGCCCGTGGGATGTAGACACACATAATTCTGGAGTGAAGTTAAAATGTGAGTGGGACGAGGCAAACGCGCAGATGGCTATTACGGTAACCGACAAAAAAAAGCTCGTACCATGCGTGATGGTTTGGCAGAAAATAGATCATTTGATGGGGAAGGTGTAGGTGAGAAGTGTTTTATAAGTTATCCGAGTTAGGTTATTTCATAATAACTAATATATTAAAAATTGCATTGTGGTATGTCGAATGGGAGGATTTAAGGTTACATGCCAGAAAGGCATACCTAAGATGATCATGGAGGTATATTGCGGCAGGACTATTTAAGAAACGCCTTCAACATGGTGAACATCGCAACTAACTGCCCGGCCCAGAAGAGGAACATCCATTTCAGGGTTTCGGCTTTTGATTTGTCTATTTCAGACTTAACCATTTCAATCTTGAGTTCAAGCGCAGACTTTACGATTTCAAGGTCGGCCTTATTGGCAGCTTCACGCCTGGCCTGATCCGATACCTCATCAAAAGCCTCAATGAGCGCCTTTGGTCACAAATGGCGATGAAAATCAAAATGGTATTGACTGTTTCATCGGACTGTGTTAAATTTAGTCAGTACCATGATAATTGTACAAGGAGAATGAGATAATAAGAGATAATCTGAGAAAAAGGCAGGAGGAACCTAAAGCATGAGAGGTAAGCTATGAATCTTGACGAAGAAGTGGAGAGTTTGCTTTTAGCGGTCGAGGAAAAAACTGTATTTACAGATATTTATAATCTGTTTTACGACCTGACCGACAAGGCTGAGTTCAGGAAAATGTGTGTACCTGCTATTAATAAGAAAATCAAGGCGACCATAACCTCAATAGCAAAAAGAATCGTTAAAAACGCGGTGATAAGCGGATTTAAAGCCGTAAAAGTAGATAGGTATAAACTCTGGCATGGGGTGTTTTACTCCGACATGAGAATGTCGACGTTTTTTTATTTCGAGAAACTCGATATGGGTCTGGTGTCAGTTTCCGGGCCAAATAGCCATATGGACATTGCAAGGTTTACAGTTGGCGGATATTCACGCTGTACGCATTGATATTATTAAGGAAGGGAAAGGGGACAGGCAACTTTTCTAATATCGTCTTTTTAGGTCTTCCACGGCGGTTTAATGTTGGAATAAAAAATAGCCTGTCCCCCTTTCTTCACGTGAGTTAAAGTTTCGACGCGTAATAACCGATAGAGTAGATATAGTTGTAGTATGTGAATGACTTGCGAGGAGGTTGTTATGTCAGGTATTGAAGGAATTGAAGGTATTCAGGGTATTGGAGGCATTCAGGACGTTGTTAATGCGCCTAAGACTAATCCGGCTCCCATCACCCCAAAAAAAACTGAGGCTGAAGCACCTGCCCATCAGACAACCACAACAAGCGCATCTGGCGGGACCACTGTCCATCTTTCAAATGCTGCTCAAGCCCTGGAATTACAACAGGAGGGATACAGCGCAGAACAGATTGCCCGGAAACTCGGCATAAGTATCATCACAGTAAACGGTTATCTGGCGTCTGAGACCAACACTACAACAGCCGCAGCAGCAACAACACCTAAGGCAAGCGGCACAACATAAATCAACAGGGTGTGATAGGCTCGGCTAATTCAAGAGCTTCTTAATAAAGGCGTCAGTGTCCTTCATGGCGTCTTTGACCATTGTTCCTCTTCTGATTAAGCCTCTGTAGTACCCTGCTATGTGTAATGTTTCATAAAGGCTTTCAAAATCCCTCATGAGCCTGCCATTATTGACAGCAAAGTGTTTTTGTAGCACCGCCCTGTAGCCGTCAACTGACTTAGGCAACTCTTTGGAGGTTACTCCCTTCTTCTCTATCAGGACTTCGTTAATGGCCTCCAACACAGCAAAGTATGCCGTCCCAAATGCCTCCCGAACCGGCTTCTTGTCAATATATATATTATCCTCAATGGAGGCAGACCTTAATAGCTCCCTCGCGTTTTCCATGTACCGAAACGCTTCGCCATGTCCATACTTAGGCTTTTTTACCATTCCCATTTTTAATCATAGACATTTTTGAATATCCGTGTCAAGTGGGCGAATTATCATATTTTTTGATACATATCCGCCTCGTCGGCGTGGTTGTCACACCGGCATAGTATAACAGCATGTCTTGTAAAATATATTTATAAAGAACTTCTTGCTTTACAAACAAGAAGTGTATATGCTACAATAATGTGTAGATATTGCAGCACTACCACAGGTGGAGTGGCAAAGGGGCGTTTCCCTGATTACCTGTGATGTGTGTGTCTAATAAATAACGGAGGAGTCTGAGGGCAATGATAGAATCTTTTGGCGGCAGCAGAGGAAGTGAATTTTTCATCATGGACTTTTTACAGAAGATACCGGCGCAGGCATTAGATCCCTCCGGCGCGGAGGAAGCCCTGTGCGAAGATATACGTAAATTTACCAACTCTCAGGTTTGTGCCATCGTCCTGCATGATGAACATGGTAAAATATCAAAAGTGACGCTAACGCCTCCAGACAACCATGAATTTCTAACAGGGGACCTGTTGGAAAAAATGATTTATGTATCGGTAGGCACCTCCAGCATAAAAGTATGGAACATCCCGGAGAAGAAGGAGTTGTTTAACGAGACTGGCATATCCGCCGATATTTTCAACATTCTTTCAATGCCTCTATATTCAGGCTCCACAAGGATTGGCACTTTATTGATTGTAAACATCACAATCGCTGCAAACTCTATTTCTTTGGATCCATTGTTTCAAACAATGGACATGATTGGAAAAATAATAGGGTTAGTCCTAAAAAACGCATACTTTTATCAAGAGACACAAGAGCAATTAAAACTATCGAAATTTATGGCGGAGATTGGGCAAATTTTGGCCTCAAGCGCGTCATCGTTAGCAGGATTGCTTCAAAATAGCGCTGAGGCTATAGTCAGCCATTTGGGTGTATCTGTGGCGCGTATTTGGGTTATGGACGAAACGGGAAATACACTTGAACTACAGGCTAGTGCCGGACTATATAAAAATATTGACGGAGACCAGTCACGAATTACTGTTGGTAAAGACGCAATGGGGATTATTGCAGGTGACTCCATGCCCCATATTACCAACCCGGCACAAACAGACCCCTTAATTAACAGCACTGATTGGGTTAAACGGGATGGCATAATAGCTTTTGAGGAATATCCATTAATAGCAGAAGGAAGAGTTACGGGTGTTTTGGCCATATTTTCAAAAAACATTTTAACCAAATTCACAATTGACTCCATTGCCACCGTATCAAATAGCATTGCCGTCGCAATTAAAAATAAACAGGTTGAGAAAATGCGTATTCAGGCAAAAGAAGAGGCTTTGACAGATAAAGAAGAGGCTGATAGGGTAAAAGAAGTAGCTTTGACAGATAAAGAAGAGGCTGATAGGGTAAAAGAAGTGGCTTTGACAGATAAAGAAGTGGCTGACAGGGTTAAGGAAGCCGCTTTGACAGCCAAAGAAGTGGCTGATAGGGTTAAGGAAGCCGCTTTGACAGCCAAAGAAGTGGCTGATAGGGTTAAGGAAGCCGCTTTGATTGCTAAAGAAGAGGCTGATAGGGTTAAGGAAGCCGCTTTGACAGCCAAAGAAGAGGCCGATAGGGTTAAGGAAGCCGCTCTGATTGCCAAAGAAGAGGCCGATAGGGTTAAGGAAGAGGCTTTGATTGCTAAAAAAGAGGCCGATAGGGTTAAGGAAGCCGCTTTGATTGCCAAAGAAGAGGCCGATAGGGTTAAGGAAGAGGCTTTGATTGCCAAAAAAGAGGCCGATAGGGTTAAGGAAGAGGCTTTGATTGCCAAAAAAGAGGCCGATAGGGTTAAGGAAG
>NZ_JBJUSG010000131.1:0-9815 GCF_046044395.1 Candidatus Magnetominusculus dajiuhuensis
ACGACGAAGGGGGGGTAACCCCCCCTTCACCCCGTAAATCTCGCCACGTTTTGTCCTTTAAACTCCAACTGCCGCCCGTTGGCGGCTTCAGTATTCCATGCCAATACTTGACAGTCTCTTGTCTGATAGATTATCGTTTGTGCCGGTACGCGATGAAATACATGGATATTCTTACGTTTAGCAGCGGTTGGCCGGGGTGAGACCGAACGAGAAGGACTTCGTTAAAGCCAGCGATGGGACTTATGATTTTGGCAGGATTGATAAGGAAGTCGCTGATGCTATCGGGGGAAAGGAAGCGCCGATTAGGTTACAGGCAGGAGATGAAAAATACGGGGAATATCATTTTAATACTGCAGACAATGGTGGCAGAATTAAAAAAATAAAAGCGGCCGGTTATAAAAATGCAAAAGATTTTGTCGAGGATGTATGTAAAAATTGGGATGAGATAAGGCAAGGCTCAGGCACAAGCAAGTGGCTCATAAGAAAGAACGGTAGATACGGCATGACTGCTATCGAATTAAAAAGCGATCATGGCGCGGCGCATTATATTGTTATTACAGGTGGAATCTTTAGAAAAGGATATGCGGAAGGCAAAAAACTGCTGCGTAAGAGTGGCGCACCATATCCTCTTGATAGACCTGAGCCATCTACCCCCATTCCATATGATACCTTCGTCAAGGCTCAGGAAGGCATCACTGAGCGCACAGGGACGCGCAGCCATACCTATACTATACCACAGCCGCGGGAGGATGTCAAGGTGGGCGGCAGCGCTGGCCCTCCACCTGAAAACCCTATTGACTTACTTGCAAGAAACTATGTCTTTATACTTATATCAAGGATATTGAGGATTGGCACCGGATTTATGCTCCTTTTTGGACTTGCCAGAAGCCTCGGCGTCAGCGACTTCGGCAACTTCATCTTTATAACTAACCTCACGGCAAGCGTTATGAGCGTGGCGTTTTATGGTATCGGGCAGACGCTGGTGCGCGAGGTCTCAGGCGATAGGGGTAGGGCGGCAATCTATATCGGCATTGCCTTTAAGCTGCGAGGGTATTTTACCATTGCCGCCTTTTCTTCGCTTGTTATTGTCTCCATCATTATGAAGGTTGACAAGGTGATGTTCACCGCTATATTAATCGCCTCACTATCGGAGATATTTCGCGCATTTTCTGACCTGGCGAAAGATGTCTTCAGGGCATATGAGAAGATGCGCTATGAGATGTTTATAACCACCATATATTCGGCGGTGGTACTGGCGCTTGTCTCAACTCTGATATTGCTAAAGGGCGGATACGCCTACGTAATCGCCGCTATTTGTGTGGCCAACGCGGTACAACTATTTATCAGCGTAAGGATTATGGCCGGGAAATTCACAAGGCCGGCCCGTGTTTTGCCCAAAGAGTTATTTAAGACATTTATTGTGAATTCGTTCAGTCTAGGGCTTGGTGTATTGTTCGCGCAGCTCCTTGCCAGAGTTCCGGCGCTGTTTTTAAAAGAACTTAAGGGGGCCGCCGATGTGGCGTTTTTTGAGACCGGCCATGGGCTTATTATTCAAACCCTCATCCTGAGCGAGATATTTGTCACCGTGTTCCTGCCGCGGCTGTCCATTCTTGTCTCTGAGAACGACTTCGAAAAGATCAAACGCACGGGCAGGAAACTCTTTAAGTTCTTCCTGCTGTTTTCGGTAAATATCTCTATCGTATTTTTTATCTTTTCAAAAGAGCTTGTCCTGTTATTATATGGGACAAAATATGCCCCGTCGGCCGGTGTCCTGAGATTACTATCGTTTGCGGTGGCTTTTTTATTTATCACAAACTTTATACATATTTTTCTAATATCGCTGAAGATGCAGAAGGAGTTTGTCCTGTGTAATCTCGCGCCTTTTATATTCGTCTGTGTGTCAATGTATTTTACCGTACCGGCCTACGGATTTATGGGGGCGGCAGCCTCCGGCATCTCGGCATATTTTGTGAGTTTCGCGGTTTCATGCTATATCATGCACAGGAGGATTGTTAAAATACCGGTTGTAGGCACGCTTAAGATATTTATGGCCGCGATTTTTGTTATAATAGGCTCTATGGCGATTGAGGGTGTGTGGGCCTCGGTAAGGTTTATGGCCGTTGAGGCCGCGTTTGTATTGTTGGTGTTGGCCCTGCGAGCCATTGATGATGAGGAGTGGGCATTTGTCAAAGAGACCGCTATGAGATTAAATGTTATGAAATATCTTAGATTTTTCAGACCAGGCCGTTGACCGCGATTATGAAGGTGCGTTCATGAAGAGATTAACGGCGTTTGTCAAAAGCGCCGCGAAGTTTTTTTATTTTTACCCTGTGCGGTTTGGTGTTCGGCTGCTGCCTCTGGGTGCCTCTTATACGGTGGGAGGGCTTATGGGGATGGCCGCGTTTTACCTAAGAGGCAGGAAAAGAAAGGCCGTCGAACAGGAAGCGCGGCTGCTTTTCCCTGATGCCGCAGACAAAGATATTGACTCAATGGTAAGGATGACGTTTACAAATCTATTCCAGAAAGAAATTGAGACGTTTTTCTATCCCGCAATGAACGAAGAGAATATCTATGGAATAATCGGGATAGAAGGCATCGGACATCTCAACGAGGGTATCGCCTCCGGCAAGGGCACGATGCTGGTCTTTGCCCACTTCGGGGCAAACCAGATGGTCATGCCGGCCATCGGTTACAGGGGATTTAAGATGAGCCAGTTGAGCGCCCCCGCTACCGTGTGGACTGACATACTGGGCAACGGACAAAACCTCATAGAGAGAAAGACGATGGAGATAAAGTGGCGCTGCGAGCAGTCCCTGCCAGTAAAACATATAAATATATTCGGTTCATTGAAAGAGGCATTCCTGTGTCTGAGGAGAAATGAAATCCTCGGCGTTGCCATAGACGGCGGTGGGGGAAGGGAACGCGTGTCAGTTGAGTTCCTCGGCAAAAAGGCTTTTTTTTCAACCGGTTCGGCGGAGATTGCGCTGCGCACGGGTTGCACCGTCCTTCCCACATTTGTTTTAAGAGACGCTAAGGGGTATAACACTATGATAATAGAGAAACCACTGCCCTGCCCTGATGTAAGACCCAAAGACAGGCAGGGAAGGCAGAGGGCAAACGCGGCCTTCATACGCGCCTTCGGGCAGCGGCTGGAGCCGTATGTGTTAAAATACCCGTGCCACTACCTTGATTTTCTCTCTCTTCGCACATTTATGGCAGGGCTTGGGGATGCCAGCTTTTTCGCCGACGGGCAGTCGCCCCCTGTGGATGATGTGGTTAATATGGATAGTTTATTATGCCAGGAGAAGGTGAGATGAGGATATTACTGATAAGACCACCTTACACGAGGCTCAAAGGGGCCGGGCAGGCCCCGTACTTCCCTCTGGGTCTGGGTTATATTACCGCCGTATTAAGGGAAAACGGTTACGACGCAAACCTGTACCACGCCGAAAACCCACGAAAAGGTGACAACGCCCTCATCCCCGACGCCGACATCGGATTTGACCTGCGCTCAAAGAACTATCACAGATACCTTGACGCCATAAACAACGACTCCCATTATGTGTGGGAAGAGGTCAGGCAGACCCTGAGGGCATATAAGCCTGACCTTGTAGGCATCTCGCTCCTTTCGGTGGAGGTGGCCTCCGCACTTAAGATAAGCAAGCTCTGCAAGGAGTATGATAAGGACTGCTACGTCTTATGGGGTGGGCTGCATCCGAGTTTTATGCCGGAGCAATGCCTGAAAAACGATGAGGTGGATTTCGTAATCAGGGGCGAGGGCGAATATGCCGCGCTGGAGCTATGCAACACGCTGAAAAACGGCGGCTTTTTCTCTGCTATACGAGGCCTGTCATTTAAGAAAAACGCGGCCATAGTGCACAATCCGATGAGAGAAGCCATTGCCGAAATTGATAGAATCCCGCCTCCTGCAAGAGAGGCAGTCCTGTACCCCGAATCGTTTGATTTTAAATCCCTCGGCAGCATGATTGTCTCAAGGGGCTGCCCGTTTCGATGCACGTTCTGTTCATCGCGCAATTTCTGGGACAAAAAAGTGCGCCTTAGAAGCCCCGAAAATGTAATCAGGGAGATTAAGACCCTGAAACAAAATTATGGAACCCGCTACATCATGTTCTGGGACGATTCATTTACCATTAACCGCAAGGTTATTGAACGCTACTGCAGGTCAATTATCGAATCCGGCCTGAGGATAAGCTGGAAGACTGCCACGAGGGCGGATTTAATTGACAGCGAAATCCTTGATTTGATGAAAGAGGCCGGCTGCGTAAAGCTGGAGATAGGGGTAGAGAGCGGCAGTGAGCGAATAAAGAAACTGATAAACAAGGATGTCTCTAACGAGCAGATAAAAAAGGCGTTTGATTTGATTCAGAAAAAGGGAATCGGCGTTGGCGGGTTCTTTATGGCGGGGTTCCCGGATGAGACAATAGAAGACCTTACGGACACGTTTAATTTGATGAAAGAGCTGCGGGCCGGGGAGCTTGCCTTTAACATATTCGACCCGATGCCGGGCAGTTCCGAGTACGATAAGTGTATAGAGATGGGCCTCGTTGCACCCGGGCAGGACTGGAACAGCTTTCCCTTCTGGCCGGACGCATATTATGTAAAAAACATAAAACGCGAGGACTTCGATAAATACGTAAACACCATAGCCCGATGGCTTTACAAGTACAACAATAAATTCTCGGTAAGGCTGAAACGAAGCAAACAGTACCTTCTGTTCATGCTGAAAAACGACCCGGCCTTTTTAGTGTCAAAGGTGATGGCGTTTATCACCAGAAGGACAAGGGTACATAAGTTAAAGTCAACGGCAGGGTGAGAGATAAGGGGGATTTCAGATATACCCCAATTACTCAGCCGTAACCAGTTTTATTAATTTGACCCCGATAAAACTGCCAGCGGCGTTAAAGTCATATCCTACTGTCATAGTTCCCGCAAGCGGACAGGCCTCGCAGCCGTTTAACCACCTGAAGGCAAACACATACCGCTCTCTGCCTTCGGGCAGTTTTTTCATTTCCACAAGCCCGTCGGTATATGGCCACAGCAGGGCCTCAGTGTGCTTGCCCAGCATTTTAAGATAGTCTGGTTCGGATAGCATGTTTATTTTGCCTATGTTGCTCATGTCATTTATCTCCACTATGGCGGGCTGCCCGTTTAACAAAACCATATCCGATGTTTCCTCATCTCTGAATGGGCACACTAACTCTGCTATATCCACTATTGACACTTTCTTAAATGACGAAATATAACAAAAGGTATCGCCCCTTTTTTGAAGCATCGCACGGGAGAAGGCAACCGCCTCAGGCGTCGCACCCGCGCCCTCCATAATATCTATACAACACTGGCTTGCCTTCTGTGGACTCAGTAGGAATGGATTAACGCCCCAGCATTCAGCCCTCATCTTATCCAATGATTTCTGGACGGGTATCCAGACTGCCCCGCGGCCTATTGTCTCTGGTTTTTTTTCAATGGTTACGCAGGCGGCACAAAACACCAGCGCGGCGACTATCAGCCCCGCGGCAGCGGTATGTCTTAACGTTTTAAGTGTCCGGTGGCTCATATACTGGCCGGGGGCTCATATACAAAGGCAGACAAGCAGCCAGGGCCTGTCTGCCTTTGTAAATTGTGAAATTATTTCAGACCCGCGTCTGCGGCTGCTTCCTTTAGGTTGGCCTCGTTGCCCTTGACTGCGTTCATCATAGGATTTTTCGAATCCTTCGCGGCCTGTACAAAGGCGGCAGCGGTCTTCAGCTTTGCTACCATAGCCGCCTTATCAGGGGCGACCTTTCCATTATGGCAACCGGCGCACTTATCAAAGCCTCCAGCCATTGCCAATGTGGCAAAGCCAAAAACTAATACCAGTGACATTGCTAATATCTTCTTCATCGTTTTCACCTCCTTTTAATCACAAATTTTATTTATACGGCTTCATATGCACAAGTATTATATTCGCATGGGGATTGTACCACAGAATAGACCCCTATGTCAAAAGCCCCGCAGGATTTTATGATATCCGCAGGATTTATTTTGTCATGGGTTAAATGTTACAATCCTGTGGTTTGTTAATTCATATGAGGGGATACGGTAATGATTTATTGTTCCAGATGCGGGAGCCAAAACGAAGACAACTACTATAAGTGTGTCAAATGTGAGGCGCTGCTTCATCAGCCTTTTGTTGACGCTCATCAGCCTTTGGGTGGCGCAGAGCCATATCGCGCGCAGGACCATGTCCCGGACTATCTCGTGTGGTCTATTTTGTCAACCTTGTTTTGCTGTCTGCCTGTGGGTATTGTCGCCATAGTATATTCGGCGCAGGTAGGCACCAGGCTTAGGGTCGGCGATGTGGCCGGCGCCCGGCACAGCTCAAAAAAGGCTAAAATGTGGTGCTGGATTTCCATCGCATCATGGGTAGGTCTGGCGTTTATAGGCGCTGTGGCGTTTATCGGGGGCGCGTTATCGCACTGAATTGAACATACAGGTATTATATTGCGAACAGTGTTGCGAACAGTTTTCTTATCAATTCTGATAGTGGCGGCTCTGATAGTGGCAGCCGCCACAGTGTATATGTATGACCCTTCTTTGAACGGGTTTTACCCCAAGTGCTTGTTTTACCAGCTTACTGGCCTCTACTGCCCGGGCTGCGGCAGTACGCGTGCGCTACACCAACTGCTTCACGGCAATTATACCGCCGCGTTCAGGCTCAATCCTCTGACAGTCTTGGCGCTGCCCTTTCTGGCAGTTGGCATCGCTTTGGAGATTAGGGTGTTTCCTCGCCCGCCATGGTTGTCTCATCAGTACGCCCGGTACACATGGGTTGTCCCCGTTGTCATCGTCCTCTTCTGGATACTAAGGAACATCCCAATAGAGCCGTTTACATATCTCATGCCCAAATAATGCACACATCAGACACCACCTACGCCTCTTTCAGTTGTTTTAATAGTACAAGGGCTGCGTGATATATACCGTCGTCATCAAGGCCGTAGAGGTGTCTTAGCAGCGGCTGGCTGCCGTGCTCGACGAAGCGGTCCGGGAGGGCGACTATCTTTACCCCAACGTCCTTAGTGTCTTCTCCGGCATCCGCAGAGTTCAGATATTCGAGGACTGAGCTGCCGAAGCCTCCGGCCAACACATTTTCCTCTACGGTAATAATCTTACCTATTGTCCCTGCAATCTCTCTGATAAGGGCAGTGTCAAGCGGCTTGATGAACCTTACATTTACTACCATTGCGGTGATTCCCTTCTCTCTCAGGCGATGGGCCGTGTGTATGGCCGCCAGAACACAGCCCCCGACGGCAAGAATGGCAACATCACCGCCTTCCTCTATGACCTCGGCCTTTCCCATTTCGACGGCCGTCTTTGACGCCTCGATTTCCTCGTTCATGCAGTCCCTTGAGTACCTGATGACAGACGGGCCTTCGTGGGTGATTGATAGTTTGAGCATTTCTTTCATCTCGATGGAGTTTTTCGGGGACATGATAGTGAGATTTGGGATATGCCTTAAAAAAGATATGTCATAAACGCCGTGGTGCGTGGGGCCGTCTTCGCCGACAATCCCCGCCCTGTCCACCGCAAACACTACGGGCAAGTTCTGCAGGCACACGTCGTGTATTATTTCGTCGTATGCCCTCTGTAAGAAGGTGGAGTATATTGCCACAACGGGCCTAAGCCCTTGTGTGGCCATGCCGGCGGCAAAGGTGACGGCATGGGGTTCGGCTATTCCCACGTCATAAAACCTCTCAGGGAAACGTGCAGCAAATTCCCTCAGCCCCGTGCCTGCCTTCATAGCGGCGGTGATTGCCACAATACGGGGGTCTTTTTCGGCTGCCTCTGTGAGGTGCTGCCCGAACACGGCGCTGAAGGATGGCCTCTGAGGGGACGTCCTTAGTTCACCGGTCTCCAGCTCAAACGGCCCGACGCCGTGAAATGTCGCGGGATTTTTTTCGGAGAACTCATAGCCCTTGCCCTTAGTCGTCACAACGTGAATAAGCATGGGGGTCGTGGAGTCCTTTATACACTGAAACGTATCAATGAGTTTGGCGATGTCGTGGCCGTCAACCGGACCGGCATAGGAAAAGCCTAGTTCCTCAAAAAGCATACCGGGAAGGAAGAAATACTTCAGCGTGTCCTCGGTCTTTTGCGCGAGCTTAGATACATGGCCGCCCACTTTTGGTATGATTTCGATTATGTTTTTAGTCTCTTTCTTGAATTTTTTATACAGATTTCCGGCCATTATCTTCGTCAAATATGACGAGAGCGCGCCGACATTTTTAGAAATAGACATCTCGTTGTCGTTTAAGACGACGATGAGGTCTTTCTTAAGGTGTCCGGCGTGGTTAAGCCCCTCGAAGGCCAGCCCGCCGGTCATTGCGCCGTCTCCGATTACCGCTATGACCTTGAAATGCTTTGCCGTTAGTTCACGTCCCTCTGCGATTCCGAGGGCTGCCGAGATGCTTGTTGAGCTGTGGCCGACTCCAAATGCGTCGTGTTGGCTCTCAACGCGGCGCGGGAAACCGGATATGCCGCCGTATTGCCTCAACGTATGGAATGTGTCGTATCGGCCTGTGAGCAGCTTGTGCGGGTAGCATTGGTGGCCGACGTCCCATATTATCTTGTCGCGCGGGGATTTAAATACATAGTGCATGGCTATTGTCAGCTCTATGACGCCGAGGCTTGAGGCCAGATGCCCGCCGTTTATTGAGACACGGTTGATTATGCAGTCTCTGATTTCCTGTGCCAGTTCTTCAAGTTCGCCTAAGTCGAGTTGTTTTATGTCCTGCGGGGATTTTATATCTTTCAATATCATAGGGTTTTAATTTGACCTCTTTAAAAGATAATTAGCTATTTCCTCAAACCAGTGCGCCTTTGGGCCGAAAAATTCGACCGACTGAAGCGCCCTGTCAATTTGTTCCTTTGCCATAGTCCTTGACCCCTCTACTCCATACATAGCGGGGTATGTCAGTTTATTTTTATTTTCATCCGAGCCGCGGGGCTTTCCAAGTTCCTCCGTCGTGCCCGTTACGTCGAGAATATCGTCCACTATTTGAAAGGCAAGTCCTATTGCCTCGCCGTAGCCGGTAAGTGAGTCCATTTCGGCATCTTCAGCATTATACAAAATCCCACCCAACTGCACGGAGGCCTTCAAAAGGGCGGCTGTTTTGTTGCGGTGGATGAATTCCAGTACCTTTTTGTCATGCGCCTTACCCTCTGAGATTATATCCATGGCCTGGCCTGCGACCATGCCTAAGAGGCCGGCAGCAGAAGACAGCTCATTGATGGCCTTAAGAAGCACCGCGGGTGCAAGGCTGCCATTACCGGAGAACATCCTGAATGCCTCTGTCAAAAGGCCATCACCGGCCAGTATGGCCATCGCCTCTCCGTAGATGACATGGTTAGTGGGCTTGCCGCGCCTGAGGGCGTCGTCGTCCATAGCGGGAAGGTCGTCGTGGATGAGTGAATAAGTGTGTATAAGCTCAATAGCGGCCGCCTGTGGCAGGATATCCTGTCCGTTGCCACCGCATGTCTCATAGGCGGTCAGGCACAGTACCGGGCGTATCCTCTTGCCCCCGGCCAAAAGAGAATATTTCATGGATTCGTGCAGGACCTCAGGGGCGATAGGTTGTCTGAAATATCCACTGACGAAATCCTCAATGAGCGCTTTTTTCTCTCCTAAATAGGTCTTAAGGTCCATGGCGGCCTCCTCTTAGCCAGCTAGTATAACATAAGGCAGTAAAAAGAACCACAACAAAACCAGCGATTCTCGGTGAAGGCAAGAACGATACTGGTAGTATGTATAGTATAAT
>NZ_JBJUSG010000132.1:0-9759 GCF_046044395.1 Candidatus Magnetominusculus dajiuhuensis
CTTTCAAAAACCCTTTTATCAATAGGTGCAAATTTCTATATCGGAGCTTGGGTATCTCTGCGCCCTGCTTATATTTGAGGACGGCGAGGACGGCTGGCAAGCGCCACAATGCAATCAAATTTTTTAAATAAATCATATTCGTACAGATTTTCGGGGTGTTGATTTTGTTCTGATATTGGATACACTGCAACGTCTGAATCGCTAATCCTGTAGGCTTCACCGTTATAAAACAGGTATGGAAAGAGATCGAATTGTAGTTTGTCTGAAAATCCAACCCGCCAGCGCCTCGTGGCGTCTATTTTTTTTAACTCCCTAAGCAGCGGCCCAACAACGCTTTGCGGCTTCCAGTCATATGTGGTTACAACGTGTAAGGAGGCAAGAGGCCCAGCGGTTAGTATAATCAGTACCAAGCAAACAAGGCATGTGCCGGCCCGCATAAACCACGTCCCAATAATACGGGCGTCTAATGCCCCGTCTGCAATAATACCGCCCGCTAAGACAATCATGGGCAGCCAAAACACATGGTTGCGCGTAAAGCCCAGCGACAACCCCGCCGCTGTATGTGCTATGTAAGCCAAAGAAAACGAGGCCGCCAGCACAGATAAAATAATAAGGGCTGCGGGCGTTAAGGTTTTTTTATTTACTATTATATTTAGTATAAACAATACGGCGAGGATAAGCATTACAGGCAGCATAATAGCACGAGTTATCATTTCAAGATTCCACAGGTGAAATCCCCATTTTGAAAACAGGCCTTCTGTTATCAGCGCTTTGAGGATAGTTGCGGGGGCCTCGTTTATTTCGCTGTTCACTGCGGCAGCCGAGATTATTGTCTTAATGACGTTAATATACAGCAACGCCAGGGGCAAGGAAGAAAAGCACATAATAGCGCTTCCCATCTCAAAGACCTTCTTAAACGCGCCTGAGGGTTTGCCTGTGGCCACACAGGCATTTTTAGTATGGTACATCACGGCAAGGAAGGCAAGATTTATAGGCACAATGGTGTATAAACTTGTCAGCATAGCCCCAAGCGCGATGAAATTCAGGGCGCTGAGGAGAAAAACCATAGACTTATCGTAGTCTTTTAAGAGCGTAGGATAGAAGATAACAAGAAGCAGTTCGCAATACACTGCGCCGAGGGCTATGGCGTATCCCCTTGCGAGGATGGATAAATCGAATATGAAGTAATTAGACAGGCACAGCGCCAGCACGAGTAACTTTAGCGGCCTGCTTCTTAAGGCGGCCTCTATGATAATCGCAATTGATACCACATAAACGATGCCAAAAACAACCGCGGGCAGTCGTATTGCCGGCACCCCCATAAAATTGCCCAATTGCCCGAATATGTTAACTGACAGATAAATCAGCACAGAGTTCAGCAGGTGGTTGTTTGTCGTTGAATAGTCCGAAACAGCGCTGTTGAAATCCCGTGCGAATCTAAAATAGGTGAGGGCCTCGTCATAAATAACTCCGGTATAGCAGGCCTTGTACATCCTTAGAATCACTGCTGAGAGGACGATGGCAACAAAACACCCGATGTAAAGTTTGTGTATTACATTAGAACTGTGTCTCATATCAGAACCGTGTTGTTGTGAGTTAGCTCGCGGCATTGCGTGTAGATTTTACCACATATATTATTTTTTTGACATAGTTTTATTGCTACGGGTATAATTGTTGGCATGACGGGGCGGGTTAGAATATGGGGGGATGATGCTTAAGGTATTTTCTTTGATTTTTGGGACGTATTTTGTTGGGGCGTTGATAGTGGAGATAAGCAAGAGGCTGTCGCAGGAGGAAACCAATAACAAGACGTTTTGCGAGCGAAGGTTTCTGCCGCGGTTCAAGCTATCAGCGATAATCAGAAGGCTAACTGGCAGGGGGCATGACGGGTGAAGCTATTTGTTAACCCTTTATGCTGGGGTTTGAAGACTGCGAAGCAGATGCTCTATGGTCTGCCCTATAACCGGATGCACGAACTCCGGGGCTATTTCCGCAAGCGGCTCAAGGACAAATCCCCTGAGGTGGGCATATGGGTGGGGGATTTTAAGGCGCTCCTCGTCAATTACCCGCTCACCGCAAAACAGGATGTCAAGGTCAACTTCCCGCGGGCCCCATTTATATGACTTGCGTCTGCCCGTTTGTATCTCTATTGCCTGTAGTGCATCAAGGAGCTGAAATGGGGTCAGACGCGTCTCAATCCCGACGCACATATTAATGAAATCCGGCTGATTCACCACCCCCCACGCCTTTGTCTCATACATGCCGCTGCGCGCCGTCACCGCCATATCTGCGCGTTCTATCAGTTCAATGGCACGGCGGCAGTTGCCGCGCCTATCGCCAACATTTGAGCCAACGCCGATATATGCCCTCAGATTATCTTTCTCATTCTTTCGACGGCCTCTTTCATTCTCCCGACATCCACTGTAAGGGCAAATCTGATATAGCCCTCCCCTGCCTCGCCAAAGCCGTTTCCGGGGGTGGCGGAGATGCCCGCGTTCTCAAGCAGATGGACGGCGAAGGACTCGGAATTAAACCGCGCGGGGACCTTCGCCCAGAGGTAAAACGTGGCCTCCGGCCTCATCGCCTCTATGCCTATTGCCTTAAGTCCATCATAGAGCGCGTCTCTGCGAGCGCGGTATGTGTCGCGCAGCGGTGCCAGTATGGAGTCGTCTGTTTCCAGAGCGGCCACCGCCGCCTCCTGCACCGCCTGAAATACGCCGGAGTCAAGGTTAGTCTTTATCTTGCCAAGCCCAAATATTATATCGGCATTGCCTACGGCAAATCCTATCCTCCAGCCCGTCATATTATATGTCTTTGACAGTGAATGAAGCTCTACGGCCACATCTCTGGCACCGTCAATCTCAAGAAAGCTCATCGGCTTTTTGCCATTAAAATAGACCTCTGAATATGCGGCATCGTGGCAAATTATAAAATTATACTTATGGGCAAGCTCAACGGCCTCCATAAACTGCCCCCTGCCGCATACCGCGCTGGTAGGGTTATTGGGATAGTTTAAGAACATCAGCTTCGTTTGCTTAAGCACATCAACCGGGATGGCTGAAAAATCAGGGAAATAACCGTTTTCTTCCCGCAGGGGCATCAGCAATGGCTCACCTCCGGCAAACATCGTTCCAATGGTATACACTGGATAACCCGGCGAAGGGCACAGGACGACATCCCCCTGATTTACAAAGGCAAGCGGCAGATGCCCAATCCCCTCCTTTGAGCCAATCAGAGACAGCACCTCAGTGCCGGGGTCGAGCGTGACACCAAAACGCCTCAAATACCAACGGGCAACCGCCTCCCTATAGGCCAACATGCCCTCATATGCGGGATAGCGATGATGTTCCGGCTTGGGGGCGGCGGCCTTGAGGGCATCCACAATGTGGGCAGGCGTTGGAATGTCCGGGTCTCCTATGCTCAAATCAATTAAATCCACACCCTTTGCCCTTGCCTGTTTTTTGAGTTTGTCAATCTTGTCGAACAAATAGGGCGGCAGGTGTTTTACCCTCCCGGCAAGTTCAATAGTCTTTTTCATCGTATCTCCAATTCTTCATAATATATTTTTAGCCATCCTCACATACCAGCGTTGCACATTATAAACAAAACACCGCTATTCATACAATAACCCCTCCGCCAATCACCGTGCCCTCATCATAAAATACCGCGCTTTGTCCTGGTGCGGGAGGCCACTGTGGCCTCTCAAAGACGACTTTTACCTTTTGGGCGTCAACGAAGCTGACAAGGGCGGGGATTAGTCGCCCGGCTGACCGTATCTTTACATCCAACGATGCTGGGAAGGCGATGTCAACGAGCATGTTTAAATCACCTACGATACACTCCGGGGCAACCGCAAACTGCCGCTGCCCAACCCTAAGGGTATTAGTTGCCGTATCTATTCCTATTACGTAGAGCGGCTCTTTGGCGGGGATGCCGATTCTCCGCCGCTGCCCAAGCGTGTAGGCGTAGAGGCCATGATGCGTGCCGATTCGGTTGCCTTCCATGTCAATAATCGGGCCGTCACGACTGACGCCACCGTCGTAATCCCTGATGAACTTCCCGTAATCACAGTCCACGACAAAACATATCTCCTGGCTTTCAGGGCGCGTGGCCGCGGGCAGGTTCAAACTAAGTGCAACTTCTCGCACCTCGTCCTTTGTCAACCCACCGAGGGGCAGGACGAGGCGGGATAGCATCTCACTGGTCAGGGGATAGAGAAAATATGACTGGTCTTTCTTTTTATCTGTGGCAATGGTTAAGTGCTGATTCACAATTCCCGCATAGTGCCCTGTGGCAATAAAATCAATCCCCATCTCATTTGCCGTGTCAAGAAGCGCCGGGAATTTCACATGTTTATTGCATAAGACACAGGGGTTTGGCGTGAGGCCGTCTCTGTAGCCCGCGATAAATGGCTCTATGACGCGTTCCATAAACTCAACGCGCACGTCCTTAGCGCTATGGCTGACCCCAACAATGGCGGCCGTTTTTGCCGCGTCAAGCACCGAGTCAATCGAACAGCAGGCGGTTGTGCCGGAGTTAAACCTCGTTTCCCAGAACATGAGGCTCAGGCCATGGACGCGGTAACCTTGTTTCTGTAATAAATAAGCGGTTACCGAGGAGTCAACCCCTCCGCTCATTCCAACGAGTACGCTTTTCACTTAGGTGGTTACTTGATTTCCACGCATGTATGAGGGCCAACCCTGTGGAGGAGTTCCTTCATATCCTCGTCCTCCAGTGCGATACACCCGGCGGTCCAGTCGTCATTGCCACCGCCGTGAATCATGATAAGATTCCCCAGCGCGGTATCTTGCGGTGGGAGTTTCATGTTCAGCGTGGCCGCGGTGATGCGTTTATACTGTTCTATGGAGATTAGTCCATAACGCAGGCCATCCCACGCGTCGAAGGAATTCGGGTAGTTGAGCTGCAGGGAGGGCATTGCGCTGTTTGTATCCGGGTCGAGGCCAAAGCGGCTTACGGGATTTTTCCTCGCGATGAAATAAGTGCCTTCGGGGGTTTGGCGATCAAATTTTTTCGTCTTAGGATACAGGTCTTTATTAATAATCAGGTTAAATTTATCTTCTGCGAATTCCACGACATAATCACCGGCAACGACTTTTTCCCCGCATGAATACATCTGCGGCTCCTCGTCGTCCAGCTTACCGTGACTTAGGTGGTAGAGGGCGAGGGTATTGGCTTTCTTATCGAGGACAATCACGGCCTCACCGCCAAGGGCCTTAGTGAGGGCATTGCCGGTGCTTTCGAAAAGATCAAACTTTCTGTTGCCCTTGAGGGTCAGATAGGCGTAGGGACGGGTAATTGTGTGTGTCTCTGCGCGAAGTCCTGTGCCTTTGCCAAGGCCGATGGAATATTGCTTTGTGGATTCCCAGCCGCTGTCGTTTCTATTGAATACGGTCAAGGTGCGCAGTTTCTTATTGACGACGATTTTCTTATCGCTGCCGTCACAGAAATCAATATTAACTTTGCGTGATAAAAGCGGCTCTGTGGTATTGTCCTGCTTTTCGACTGCCCAGAACTGATGGCCGCGAATATCAAACCTAACCCATGTAACGCTGCCATGTTGAGACCTCTGCTCAGGGGTTATTTCCATCCCCCGATAGAGTTGAAACCTGACATCAGAGGACAGCTCCGGCTCATCATGAACCGTTACATTGTCAACCGCGACCATGAGGGTCTCAGCAAACGCGGACGGCAAATAAACCAACGAGGCTAGTAATATCAATAACGCGATAAGTTTTCTCATAAACCGATTTTCTACTGTGACAATGAAATTGTAATTGATTCTATACGATTAAAGCAACTGCCTTTAGCTGGCAGCATAAAGCTAATGAATTCGATTATCCTATGACTGCATTTTGGCATCAAAACAGAAATCGCCCATGTGTCGTATCAAAAATTTAATACATCCATCCACATGCGAACTGTTGCAACTGTTATCACAACCGCCAAGGCCTTCCTTAGAATCGGGGCTGGGATTCGCTTTGTAAACCCCGCACAAAATCTCGCCGCCGGTATTGCGCTTACTACCACGGCCACCGTCATTATGTATGGAACCTGTCCGGTTATTAGTTTTCCTATTGCCCCCGATATTGACGCGACGAAGGCTATCCCCAATGTGCTTCCAATAGCGACCTTTGTCGGGATTTTTAGTATGTAAATCATCATAGGCGTAAATATATACGCCCCCGGTGCCCCAACCATTCCTCCTATAAATCCTAGAGTCGAAGATATCAGGGCTGCCTTAGGTTTGCTGAACTTTATATTCTCTAAGACTATCTCTTCGTCTGATTCCTTATTCGGCAACAACATTACAAACGCCGCAAAGGCCGACATTATCGCAAATATCAACAGAAGCGTCTTGCTTGATGAACTATTTGAGTATATAGCGCCAAAAAAAGCGGCAACCACGGCGGTTACTCCCATTATCACTACCATATTCTTTAAGACGAGATTATTCTTGTTCTGCACAGACAACCCCGCAAGCGAAGACGCAAACACCACAATTATCGTAATCCCCGATACCGCTTTCATGTCGAGAGCCCCCACCCCTATCAACGGTGGAATGTATAACAGCATCGGCACAAGGACTATCGCCCCTCCTAATCCCAAAAGCCCTGAAAGCCCTCCGCCAACCGCCCCAATTAAAAATAACGCCGCCAACATGCTTACCGAACCCATTTCGTCCCCCTCTGCCTCATATGAATTGCATAGTTAATCGCGTCCATTACAAAGCAAGTCTGCTCCGGTATGTGATGAATGTTGAAAACATAATCAACAATACAACAGAGGAAACTATAAACACCTTGCCTATGCCAAAGTAAGCGGCGATAATGCCCGACACCAGTGGCCCCGTCGTGTGCCCTATATCCATTATAGAGGCAAAAACGCCCATTGAGGAGCTTAACTGCCCCTTTAGAGACATGTCGCCGATTAACGCCGATGTGGCCGAGGTTACGACCGAAATACTCAGGCCAAACGCTATGCTTAGTACCATAGCCACTATAATACCATTTGCGTAAATTATCAGACAAATAAATATGGCACATAGCAAAATGCCGACAGTTATCTGAGACGGCCTGCCGTATTTATCTGAAAGTCTACCCATAATAGGTTTGGTCAGGGCAACTGATATTATCTGCGCTGAAAGCACTGCCCCGATTTCATACGGGTTCATTCCCTTGTTAATTAAATATACCGGCAAAAACGTCTCAAACGTACCATATGAAAACAAAACGGCGGCCTCAACACCGCCTGTCAGTAAAATTCCCCTGTGGGTAGTCAACCCCTTCAGCGCTTTAACCACATCTGTGCGTGTTGCCTTTACCTTGCTTATGTTGTCTTTAGGCAGTTGTGAAATCAGCACCAGTGTAATAAGACCGCTTACAGAGCATATGAGATAGACGGCGTTAAAGCCAAGCCGAGGGGTTGACGCCAAATACCCGACAACGGCGCCTCCAGCTATAGGAGCAACAAACCTGCCCGCTAACGTTGCGCTTGAAAACATCCCCAGGGCCTCGCCCTTTTTCTCTGCGTAAGTGCTTGATATAAGGGCCATTGACACAGGAATCATTATTGCCGTGGCGAGGCCGTGATAGAATCTCAGAAGTGAAAGCAGCGTGACATTGACAGCCAGAAGGTATAACAGAGGGGCCGTAAAAAATATAACAGACGCCACGGTGAGCATCCTCTTGCTGCCGTATCTGTCGGCAAATACACCGGCTAAGGCACTGCACGTTATACCGGCTATCGGCGATACCGACGCTATAATACCGATTCCCAACGGCCCGACGCCCAGATAGGAAGCATACAGGGGCAATACGGGGCTTTTGGCCATAGTCGAACTAAAGATGGCTAAGGCTCCCGAAACGCACAGAAGCACATACGGCGACATTTTTATGCCTTGGCCATTAGACCTTGAATTTCGTCATGGTAGGCGATATATCGTCTGAGTGTGATTTCATTTTTGCCGTACTGAGGATATTTAGTCAGAATTTCGACAAACTTATCCTCTGCTTCTTTATCCTTGCTGAGTTCAACAATACCGTCATAGATAATGTCAACAAGCCTGTCAGCGTAAATGACAATCTTCTCCTCTATAGTTTTAAGTGAATAGTCTTTGACTGGCAGTTCAAGCTCCCTTGCCTCATCTGGAGTAAGGCCGCCTCTGATGTGTTTTTCCATTATGTCTGTGATGGCGGTTGGCAGCCCCAGCGCCTTACCAAGTTCGGCTCCTATTTTGCCGTGTTCTATGTCGTGTGTCTTAGACTTGCCGAGGTCATGAAACAAAGCGCCTCTTGCGATAAGCTCCATGTCCATGCCTCCTGCGCAGCGAACCGCTATCTCAAGAGCCTTTTGAGCAACCTTTACACAGTGGCCAATGTCGTCCTCACTGACCCCTGTCTGCCGTAATAAATTAATGTCACTTTCTCTTATCGTATACGCAGCCATTGTATTAGTCTCCTTTTATCCCGAAATACTGCAGCGTGTCGGATATGGCCTTGTGCAGGTCATCTTCAATATGTTTAAACTTGGCCTTCACATCGTCGTGGATATGTTCGATGTACTGTTGAAGCGCCTCTTTACCATATTTTTCCTCGATCTCTTTACCGTACTCGTAGATTTTAGTAATATCGTGACGCTCGGCTTTTTTTGATGGGTCGTTATCCAGCCAATCGTGTACCTCTCTGTACTCCTTACCTGTTGTTTGCAGACTCTTTTTGTAGTGTATTCCTACTGGTGGCATTTGCAAGACCTCCTGTTCATTTTAGTTCGATGCTAAAAGCATCACACACAAAACGGCACCAAGCATGTTTCGTTATATTGAGCACCTTCTTATTCTTACTTCCTTACCGCTCTAAACGCTTCCGCCCCGCACGGGCGCATGATGTTTTAACGCTTTGGGCTTAGACACAGTTAATTTTACAACTAATTACAAGGTTTTTTCATTCCTGATCGGTGGGCGGCGCAATCCTAATGCCAGGCGTAGCTTAAATCTGCACAGCATTGCAGCCGTTGCTGGTTGCCTTATTTCTGTGTTGCCCTAAGAAACAGCCCTATTCCAATGGAGTAGAGTTCGCGCAGCCGCTCTTTTGGTAAATTCCGGGTTTCCATAACAACGCGGGAAAATGTATATTTTTCCCAGTCGTCCTCAAGCAATGTAATCCCGTATTGTTTCATCTTTAAGAAGACCTCCGTGCCCGGGTAAGGGGTTAACAGGCTCAACGTAAGTCGCGTTGCCCCTAATTCACTTAGTCGCAGACCTAAGTTAATCGTATCTGTCACCGTGTCTTGGGTGTCTTGGGGATGGCCGATGATAAAACCGCAGACTATTTGTTTGATTTTCGCCTCACTTGCCGCGATGACGGCGTCTTCGATTTGCTTTAGGGTCGTGCTTTTCTTTATTTTTGTCAGCACTGTCTGATTTCCACTTTCTACGCCGAACTGTATAACTTTACAGCCCGCACCCGCCATAGCCTTTGCCATCGTCGGCGTGAACTGTGCGGCGCGGCAGAAACAGCCCCATTCGATTGCCATTTTACGGTTTTTTATCTCACTGCAAAGCTCAAAGACTCGTTGGCTGTCGAGATTAAAGCAATCGTCATGGAAGTCAAAATATTTATATCCATACTTTGCTGACACCTCAGCAATCTCATTCAGGACATAATTAACGCTGTGGGTTCGATATGTCCGTAAGCGTCAAGAAAACCCCATCTTTACAGTGGGGGTAGCAGATGTCATAAT
>NZ_JBJUSG010000133.1:0-9469 GCF_046044395.1 Candidatus Magnetominusculus dajiuhuensis
AAAGACCCAGTTCTCTTGCCTTTTTCTCAATAACATAAATATTGCCTTGTGAATCTACTGCTTCATTTGAGGGAGAAGAAAACGGTGCAGAAGCCGGACCAGTTGTTTGAGAAACAAATGACAAATTTGATGTATTGAGTTTGACTAATCGATTGTGTGAATCGTCCGAGACATACAAATAATTGCCCGTCGAATCAAGAGATACTCCTCCGCCATCAAAGAAACTGAAAGATTGACCATTAGATGATGAGGTCGAAGTCAAAACATTAAAGTTTGAATTTAATTTGACCACTTTGTTTTGTGAACCTATATATATATTGCCAGATGAGTCAACAGCTATGCCAGAATTACTAAAAGCTGATCCTATACTTAAGGAAGAAAACGAAGGAGAAGAAGTCGAGTAATTGCCGTTTGAACCGAATTTTACTATACGACCAGTATGACCGGAATCTCCCAAGTCAATAACGTATATATTATTATTCGAATCAACGGCAAGAGGTTTAGGTCTATCAAGTCCACCACTCAAACCTGTTGTATTTAATACTTTGATAAAGTTGCCTGAATTATCAAGCTCCTGAATATTATTTAATGTATAATCTGAAATATAAATATTATTTTGCGAATCATGAGCAACACCGAAAGGAGTTTTGGCAGATCCTTGTATTAAATTATAATTCGTTGATATAAGTGACAAATCATTTGGATTAAGTACTACAATACGATGATTATTAGTATCTACTACATATGCATTTCCCGATGATGAAAAATATATGCCATGGGGTGAACTCAATCCCAAAGTTGAAGTGGCTATTACGAGAGAGAGGTCGGGGTTAAGTTCAATTATGCGATTGTGATCATAGTCTGAAATAAAAATAGTTCCCGTCAATGGAGAAACTCCAACACCCCTAGGGTGACCTATTCCCTGCCCCGAAATTGTTGAAATTGTCGTGGATGCCGTACCGTCTGGGTTGGCAACAACTATACGACTATTATTTGTATCCGCAATAAAAATATTGCCCGTAAATGGAGAAATTGCAATGCCAGCAGGTACATTTAATCCTAATCCCGAAAAAGTTGTTGAGGCCGTAAGATTTGGATTAAGAACATGAATATTATTGTCACTTGCCAAATAATAAACATATCCTGATGAAGATACGGCCGTCTCTCGGCTTATTGTTGAAAGACCCTGTGTTGATATAAGAGAAAGATCATTTGGATTAAGAACTACAATACGATTATTATTAATATCTTCGAAAAAAATATTTCCAGATGAAAGAATTGCAATACCGGAAGGAAAATTTAATTTTTGTCCTGAAACTAATGAAGTTGATGTTGAAAAACTGCCATCAGGATTGAATTTAATGATACGATTGTTGCCCGTATCCGCTACATATATATTTCCTGTAGATGAAGAAATAGCAATACTTGTGGGCTGAGCAAAACCTGATGCTGGTGGATTCCCAATTCCACCTATCATTCTTGCAAAATTTGGAACAACCGTAACCGTAGATGGACCTATAGATAGTGGGTTACTTAAAATACCTGTGAGTGTAAGATTATTTGTTATTGTGGTAGTAGCAGCCACGTCAAAAAAAAGAGAAGATGAAGCTGTTGTAATTTTTGTTAAATTGTAAAAAGTGCTGGTGCCTGAAATAATTTGACTGTTGGAAGTTCCTGCAAAATTAATTGTTCCACCATTACTTATCAATACTCCGCCGGAATTGATCCAATCGCCATAAACATTTAGAGTATGCCCGTTTAGATTTAGAGTTCCTCCTATCGCTAAATTTAGATTGTGAACATTTTGATCTTGGGTAAGAGTCACCATTCCTGTGTTTATAGTTGCATTATCCAATGAACCTGGATAATCTACGCCCTCCGTTGGAATAAATGAACTTGGTAATTTGAGACCGTTATAAGTTGTTGAAGCTGTGCCATCAGGATTAAGAACAGCAATACGATAATTGTTGACATCCGCTATATAAATATAACCTGTGAGCGGAGAAATTGAAATTCCGGTAGGTGTATTTAACCCAGGCGAATATGTTGTTGATGCTGTAAGATCAGAATTAAGCACAATAATATTATTATTATTTTCGAAATATATATTTCCATTAAATGGAGATACCGCAATACCTTCGGGATAATTTAATCCTAGATTTGAACTAGTAGCTAAAAGATTTAAATCCGGATCCAACACTTCAACACGACTATAGGTAATATCTGGGACATATATATTTCCCGATAAAGGAGATACCGTAACTCCATAAACATGGCCCACATCCCCGCTATTAGTCGAGGTGGAAGAAGTAAAATCTGGATTATAAGAAAAAACCTTACTGGCAGAATAATCTGCTATATATATTTTCCCTGTTATCGGAGAAATTGAAATGCCTTTTGGATTTACCAATCCGGCTACAGCGAACGATGTGGAGGCAGTAAGATCGGGATTAAAAACCGCAACATGAGAAGAATTTGAACTTACCACGTATACTTCTCCTGATAAGGGAGAAACAGCTATGCCATTTGGAAGATACCCTGGCATAGAAGTTGATGTTGCAAAACTACCATCAGGATTAAGTTCAACCACTCGATGATTAAAATTACTATCCGGAATATATATATTTCCTGTAAATGGAGATACGGCAACATCATAAGGATATGAAAATGAAATTAAACCATGTGTTCCTCCCCATGTAATTATATTGTTCCAATTACCGGTGGTCGTAGCTTGAAAAACGGCTGCAAAATTATTATTAAAGTTAAATATTTTTTTCCAATTTGAATTTGGAACAAAAATTACAGTAAAAGTTACAATAATAAAAAGAAGGAGAGAAGAAATAAAAATCGGTGATTTAATTTTGATTTTTGGCATAATCACGTCTAGATTCTACAATAAATCACCGATATTGGCAAATCGTTATTATAAATTTGTTCGGTTTGTTTACTTTTATTCGTATCTTAAGGCATCGATTGGATTTAAATCTGAAGCTCTTGCTGCAGGATAGTATCCAAAAACTATTCCTATAATAGCGGAAACTCCAAAGGAAAGTATCACCGATGTCAAAGATACTTGAGCTGTCAGCAAACCTGTAAGCGTCAGTATCCATGCAATTGCTATTCCCAAGATTATTCCGATTATTCCGCCGATGGCTGTGAGCATTACCGATTCTACTAAGAATTGTAATCGAATATCACTTTTTTTTGCTCCCACTGCTTTCCGTAAACCTATTTCTCTCGTTCTTTCTGTGACCGTCGTAAGCATCATATTCATAATTCCAATTCCTCCGACAAGCAAAGAGATGCCGGCGATTGCCGCTAGAAGCGCCGTCATAGTCCCCGTTATGGATGAAGCCGTAGCCAAAATATCGGATTGATTTAATGTGCTAAAATCAGCTTTCGTCGGATCGGTTATATTATGTCTTTGAAGCAAAATATCAGTTGCCTGATTTTGCACATCGGTAACGAGTGCGGCAGTTTGCGCAGAAATATTTATTGCCGAAACATATAGGTTGCCCATAAAAAATTGCTGAGCCACTGTTATTGGGATATAAACGATATCATCCGTACTATTCGGTCCTGAACCGCCTTTGGCAACAGTAACACCTATTACAGTAAAAATATTTCCATTTATCCTTATTGATTGTCCAACAACATCTGCACCAACTCCAAAAAGATCATCGCGCGTGGTTGGACCTAAAACTGCAACTCTTGCCAAGTTCGTTACTTGATCATCCGTAAAAAAAGTTCCGGTATCTATTGCCACATCTCTAATATCCGCATAAGAAGGTGTCGTTCCTATAATTGAAGTATTGGTATTTGTTCCGGCTGCCACAACTTGTTCTCTCACGCTAACTGAGGGCGCTACTTCTTTGGCAGATGTAACTTGGCTTGCCAAAGCAGAGACATCGTCCATCGTTAGTGTATTTGCTGAACCTCTGCTCTCCCTTACCTGGCTTCCGGGAGTTCTAGGTGCTCCGGGAGAAATAACCACTAGATTTGCGCCGATTGATTCTATCCTTGCCTGAATAGAATTCGTTGCTCCATTACCAATACCGAGCATTGCAATAACCGAAGCAATACCTATAACTATACCGAGCATGGTAAGCCCGGTACGAACTTTGTTCGATAATAATCCCGTTGAAGTTTCCTGCAGCAAATCTCTTATTGTCATTTTATTTTTTATTATTCACTTTTACCACTTCACTGCATGGAACGGTAACTTTTCCTTCATCCTCGCACAAGGTAATATTGCTGATCCTTTTATTTTTATTTTTTTCATCGCTTAAAATTAAGCCGTCTCTGATATGAATAATTCTGTCAGCGTGTTCCGCAACATCAAGTTCGTGAGTAATAAGTATGATCGTGTGTCCTTCCTTCTTATTCAAATCCTGAAAAGTTTTTAAAACAACTTCTCCGGTTTTTGTGTCCAAGTTTCCGGTTGGCTCATCAGCCATAATTAATGACGGATCATTTACAAGTGCTCGGGCAATAGCAACACGCTGAATTTGCCCTCCGGAAAGTTGATTTGAAAGATGACGCCACCTGTTTTGTTCAAGTCCGGCAGATTTTAAGGCCTCTTCGGCTCTTTTTTCTCTTTTTTCAGGCGGAACATGTAAATACACAAGAGGTAAAACTACATTTCGTATGACTTCTGCCCTAGGAAGAAGATTGAAAGATTGAAAGACAAATCCAATTTTCCCGCCACGAATATCCGCCAGCTCGTCATCGGTAAGTTTTGACACGTCTTGCTCATCGAGAAAATACTGTCCGCCAGTCGGGGTATCGAGCGCGCCAAGAATATGCATTAGTGTAGATTTTCCAGAACCGGAAGGACCCATTATTGCTACGAACTCCCCATCCTTTATGGTAAATGTTACGCCCTTGAGGGCTTCCGTTTTTGCTTCACCATTAACGTAAGTTTTTTTGATATCTTTGCATTCGATCATTTTGTAAATTTTTAATTTCTTATTATTGTTCCTATTGAACCGCCTCCAAAACTTCCGCCAAATCCCCCTCTTGTGTTTGTTGTTGCAGATGCAGCCGAAGTTTTTGTCGCGGTTCCGGTTACCATTGATTTTTTGGTAACTACTAGTTGTCCTTCATTAAGTCCCGACAAAACTTCTGTCATTGTATTGTTTGAAATACCCGTGATAATTTCAACACTTGTTACCGGATACTGCGTAGTTATGCCAGAAGATGAATTTGTACCGCTGGCATAATAATTTCCAAATTGCCTGCCGGAAGTTGTCCCAGTTGAAGATGAAAATGTTGATGATGCAAAATTTCTTCTTGAGGAGGACGCGAAATTTCTTGTCGTAGAACTCATATTGAAATTTCCTCCAAATTGATTGGCAGTTGAAGAAGATGTATCAGCGACTAAAACATATTTTCTTCCGTTAGCTGTTGTAATTGCCGAAGTTGGAATTATAAGCGTATTTGAATGCTGGGTCGTAGCGATAACCACCGTCGCGGTCATTCCGGTTTTTATCTGATCATTTTGCGAATCCATGGATATTTGAACGTTATAGCTTACAACACCTGAACTTACCGTTCCAAGCGGGTCTATATAACTCAATTTTCCTGTCATTGAAAGTCCCGGCAAAGAATCAAAAGTTATTGTAACAGGATTTCCTGCTGTAACTTTTGCCGCATCAATTTCATTTAGTGTTACATTTATAACCTTTTCGGAAGTAATGAGCGTCCCGAGTGCATCTGAGGATGAAACCTGCTGACCTATGCTCGCTGAAAGCCCGCCAATTTGTCCATCAAATGGAGCAGTAATAATTCTGCTAGCATAAGCTGTCTCGGCATTTGTTAAATTTGCTTTTGCGTTATCCAAGTTTGCTTGAGAAACCGCCAAGTCATCGGCTGATGGCGGCTCTTGTTGCACAGATAAATTATTTTTTGCTTCCTGAAGTTGAAAGACAGTGTTGTTATATGATTGCAAAGTAGATGTAAGGCTGCCAATTGATGAGTCTATATTGCTTCTTGCACTTCCGGCTATATTTTGATCGGAATTTATCGCTGACACCGAAGTCGAATCGGAACCTTTGCTATAAACACCAAAAAGCATCGTCATATCGTCAAAATAATTTCTTAATATATTCAAATTAGATATCGCACTATTCAATGAAGATACCAAATCGTCGGAAACTGTTTGATTTTTGATTTTATCTTTCCATGCGCTCAAAATTGGGCCAATATTATATCTGCCCATATTTACGTTATTTTGCAAATTCTGATTATTAAAATTTACTCTTGCTACGGAAATTAACGGATTTGTACTCATCGGACTGTCAAAAAATGGATCGGTATTTAAATAAATATCATTTGCCGCAGAAGTATAAGCATTCGTTAATTGAATTAAAATATTTTGTTTTGCGTTATCCAAGGAAGTTTGAGCTGATGTAATAGAATTATTCAAAGACAATAGAGAGGAATCCGAAAGGCCTTTTATTAATTTATCATAACTGGCCTGGGCGCTTGTAACGCTTGCTTTTGCCTGATTAAGAGTCTGCAAGGCATTTTTACCGTCAAGAATTGCAACAACTTGACCAGCTTTTACGGTGTCGCCATTTTGAACTTTAACCGAAATAATCTGTCCAAGTGTTTGGGTTTGTCCCGTAGTTTGGGGCTTGATAGAAACTTTGCTTAAAGTTGAAACCTGTCCGGAACCGGAAACTGTTACAACGAGGTCGCCCCTCCTTACTCTTTGAAATGTATATTGAACGGTTGATGCGCTGGTAAAAAGTTTGGAATAAATAAAAAATCCCGCGACGATGATGGCAATTATGATTATTGAAGTCCAAAGCCGGTGAATTTTTGTAAAATTTTTTATTCGGTCAAAAAATTGGCTTGAAACTATTTTTTTAATAAAATTTGCCATTTTATTTAATAGTGGTTGTTCCAATAAATCCTCCCTGCATGTTTGCCGGATCAGGCATAATTCTCACAAGTCTTGCTTCAATTTCTGCTTTATCATTTGGGTTTCCTATGACCGTAACAAAATCATTTATTTTCAAATCTTCAGGCTTGATAGAATCTTTAAATTTTCTTATGTCAGTACTTGAGCTTATCAATATTGTTTTTTCTGTATTATCTTTATCTGAAATAATCACCGAAGGAAGACTGATGCTTATTATTTTTCCTATAGCACCGTGAGAATTTTCAAAATCACCCCTATTCATGCCCATAAACTGGTCATTTGGCCTTCCGTTCATCTGACGAAAATATTGCTCGCCGACTCTATAAGAGAATCCCGCTTTTTTAAAGCCCACGAACATCCCGGCCTGAAAAATTAAAAGTGCCACGATAAGACAGCCTAAAATACAACTTGCCCATTTAACTTTTGATTTGTTAAGAACCTCTTTTATTTGTTGCATATTTTTTATATTAAATTATTAATTAATTTTATAAAAACGCGGTTTTGAAATTTCGAAAGCCTTCAATACCGAGCTTACTGACCACACAAAAACTAAAATTGAAGCCACAACTATTGCAATTGGAATAATAGGTAAAGTTTCAACAACTGACATTACATAAGATTGCCAAAAAGAAATAATCGAGGCTCCATCCGAAAATAACAAAGAAATATAATCGAAAAGGCCGGATTGATAAGCATCTTTGATTATATTCACAATATATATTATTGCTATCGATACTGAAATTAAGGAAATAGCGGAATCAAGAACTACCCTGTAGATAGCTCTTTTTATTTCTTCTTTTTTAATCCTATTTATTATAGAGCTCTTTAAATTTTCATTTGGCTCTATTAAGCTAAAAAAATGATTTTTTCTTTCCATATCTTATGTTTATACGTCTACCTTGATAATTTGGGTGCATTTACCGATTTTTTCATTTTAATTAGGGCCCTCCTATGGTGGCTTTTTACCGTATCAATCGGAATATCCATAATATTGGCAATTTCAGAAAGCGACATGTCATTTACATATTTTAAAATGATCACCTCTTTTTGCACAACAGAAAGTTCCGCCATGATATGTTCGATAAGTTTTTTGTTTTGAGTTTGTACAAATATTTCGTCCGGTTTTAATTCCTCATCTGTTAAATTATTTTCTATGATATTTTCCCCATCTTCATCATCAAACGCTGACATTGGAATATCTTTTCTTTTTCTCAAATAGTCGATGCAAGAATTTTTTGCTATAGAATAAATCCAAGTTTTAAAACTTTTTTTTATGTCAAATTTTTTAATATTTTTCCAGACTTTTAAAAATACTTCTTGAGTTATATCTTCTGCGGTTTTTTCATTCCCGATAAGCCTATAACAAAAATTATAAATCATTTTCAAATACCGAGTAATGATTTCATTGAAAGAGTTTTTATCTCCATTTAAATAATCTATTATTATTTCCTCATCGCTCTTTTTCATTTGGAAGGTATTCTAGCATATTTTATGGTCATAATTTTTATAGAAATTTCTATTTAAAGTGGTCAGACGTATTTTAATTGAATACTTAGCATGGATAATTTGTTGTGTGTCACGAATCACTAAATATTTTGAAGTCATAAAGATTCCAAAATATGTAAGTGTTCGCGACCCCAGCTCGCGGTTTTGTTCATTAATGTTCACAAAACAACGCTGCACTTTCCACAAACTTAAAATCTGCAGAAGTGCAGATTTTCTTAACGTTTGTGGACCATAGCGGACCAAGTTGGAACCGCTTTGATTAATTTAAAGGATAGTTTTAAGTAAAAAAATTACGAGAACAATCTATTACCATTTCTTTCATTCATTTTGTTTTCTAAAACATATGGAGCAATTTCAGGAATAGCAGCTAAAACAATACGTCTCATTTTTTCGGTAATTAAAAATGAATCATTATCCCAATTGCCAGCAATATTTTTTAACTCTGGCGAACTTTCCCAAATTTCTCCCAGGTGTTCTTTACTCTGTTTATAATCTATTATCTTATTGAGATTACCCAGCCATTTCTCAGTATCTTGTTTGTCCATACCTGCAGTAGTTATTTTTTTTCTTAAAATATAGGTAGCAACTTCAGGGATAGCAGTTAAAATAATATTCTGCAAATCACGATAATCAAACTGTGAATCCCAAATGGCTGCAATATTTTCTAAATCGGAAGAATTTTCCAACATTTGTTCAGAATGATTTTTGTTAGTTTTATTAGCAATAATTCTATTAAAACTTTCCATTCCATCCTTTAAAAGAGTTTCTTCTTTGCCTTTTCTATCTTCTACCTCCCCCAATTTGTTTTTTTCTTTTGACTTTTTCTTTATTTCCTCATTTATTTTCTTTACTTCTTCTGGATTTCCATTACTAGATTTAAATATATTTTCAAACATTTTTTTATAATTAATTAATAATTTCTACTCTAGATTATATCACGAATAATATTATTAAAAAAGTTAATAGTAGTAAAAGCGCTAGTGGACCCGAGCGGACTCGAACCGCTTACCTCCTCATTGCAAATGAGGCGTTCTA
>NZ_JBJUSG010000134.1:0-9365 GCF_046044395.1 Candidatus Magnetominusculus dajiuhuensis
CTTTCAAAAACCCTTTTATCAATAGGTGCAAATTTCTATATCGGAGCTTGGGTATAACAAAGGATTTGCCAAAATACCTCTTTGATTGTTATTATACTCGCGTATGAAATTAAATGTTTTAAAAGACTATCCTCTGTCTGGCCTTACGACTTTTAAAATAGGAGGGGCGGCGAGGTTTTATATAAAGGCGGAGAGCCCCGGCGGCGTTTGTGAATCTGTTGAACTTGCAAAACGGCATGGCATCCCATTTTATGTCCTGGGCGGCGGCAGTAATCTTCTGGTAAGTGACAGAGGCTACGACGGCCTGGTAGTTCATATTGCAAACACAGAATCTGATACTGCCACAGATGGGGAGAATGTTTATAAAACCTGTGGGGCAGGTGTTGTTTGGGACAGTTTTGTAAGTGAATGCGTTGGTGAGAATCTTTTTGGGGTTGAGTGTCTTTCAGGAATACCTGGGACAGTGGGGGCATCGCCGGTTCAAAACATCGGCGCGTACGGGCAGTCGGTGGAAAGTCTGATTCATGAAGTCGTTGCGGTTGATACTGCCGACGGGAACACCGTCAGGTTTAGTAACGCCCAATGTAATTTTTCCTACAGAAAAAGCCTGTTTAATTCTGAAGCCTTCGGTAAGTATATAATTATATCAGTTAAATTTGCTTTAAAGCGTGTTGGTAAACCAAGTGTCAGGTATCATGATTTGGAGAAATATTTTCTGAAAGACACCGATGTAACCTTACAAGAGATCAGAACGGCTGTTCTAAAAATCAGAGAGCACAAGGGAATGCTGCAAATGGACGGCTATCGCGGGTTTAAGTGCGCGGGGTCATTCTTTAAGAACCCTGTTGTGTCAGGCGGCCATTTTGATGAGATAGCGGGCGTCCTAAATGTTGCCGCACCAAACAGAAACTGGTATTGGCCGCAATCTGACGCTGAGGTAAAAGTCTCAGCCGCTTTTCTCATTGATAATTGTTTTGGTAAGGGCTTCAGAAAAGGACGTGTTGGGCTGGCTCCAAATCATACGCTTGCAATTGTTAACTATGACGATGCAACATTTTCGGAGGTCATAGACTTTGCAAAACTGATTGAGGATACGGTTTATGAACGCTTTAAGGTAACTCTTGACCGAGAGATTCAAATACTACAATAGACAAGAAGTCTCTTATTCATTTGATGTTTGGCAAAACAATGATCAATTCTCGCCGGTTGACTAAAATTTTTCCTTGTGTTATGCTTTGATTATGAGCGTGATAGCGATACCTAAACCGTTACGTGAGAAGTTAGGCGATGAGGCCACTGACGGCCTGATAAAAGTCCTCAACGATGCTGAATCAACATCGCGTAAGGACTTAGCCACCAAAGAAGACCTCGCCAGGCTTGAAACCAAACTTGTAGAGAAAATTGGCGACACTAAAGCTGAAACCTTAAAGTGGATGTTTATATTTTGGGCAGGCCAATTAGCGGCCATGTTTGTAATGTTTAAGTCTTTCATTAAATAATCTGCAATAGCTACAACTTATCGGACAACATGTTATAACAACTTCGTTATAGATAAAAATCACAACAAAGGAGGTTTTTTCCATGGCAGACAAGAAATTCGTGTTCATCATTACTCATTCATTCGATAACCCTGACATAGCGGCGGGGGCCTTGCAGCTTGCCGTCAATATGAAGGCGTTTGATACGCAGTTGGACTTTTTTCTTATGGATAAGGGGGTTCTGTTGGCGAAGAAGGGTTTTTCTGACACCCTCGTCTGGCAGAACAAGGATCAATTCTCGCCGGTCTCAGACCTGATAACGACACTTACCGAGGATTTAGGCGCGAAGTTTTATATATGCGCCTCTTGCGTTAAGCACTATGAGCTTGACAAGGCAGAACTAATCCCGAACTCCGAGATAAAACCGGGTACTTTCCTCGGTGAAATGCTCCTTGAGCGGCAGGGTCTGACGTTTTAGCGTTGCCAGTAGTAAAACGGGGAAGGGTGGCCTTCCCCGTTTTGCGGCTCGTTTGAAGAGGGTAGTGGGTTACGCTGATTTCACCGCTACCTTCTTTGTTTCTTTGACCGCCTCGGCTGTCTTGGGCAGCTTTATCGTCAGGATTCCCTTTTTAAACTCCGCTTCCACTTTGGCGTCGTCTATCTCACACACCAGCGGTATTGTCCTCACGAACGACCCGTAGGAGCGCTCCATGTGATAGTAGTTCGAGCCCTTGTCCTCCTTCTCCTCTTTCTTTTGTCCTTTCAGCGTCAGCGTGTCCTTCGTAAGGGAGACGTCAATGTCTTTTTCGTCCATGCCGGGAAGCTCCGCCGTTACCTTTATCTCGGTGTCGGTCTCCACCACATTGACGCTTGGGTTGAATCCCATGGCACCGCCCCAAAAGGGATCCATGTCAAAACCCCTGAAAACTCCGTTAAAGACATCGCTCATCTGCCGCTGTAAGGCCGTGAATGGGTCTTTGTCCTCACGCCTCGCGGGGACATTGTTTTTATTAAATCCCCACGGTACAAGGTCTTTTAATTTCATGCTATTCACCTCCTGTCAACTCCTGTTTGCTTTACGCCGCCCTGACTTCAATCTTCTTCGTCTTAACGGCTTCGGCCTTTGGTAATACCAGTTTTAACACACCGTTTTTCACCGTTGCCTCTATGCGCTGCCTGTCCACTTCCTCTGACAGAGTGAAACTCCTGCGGTAATCGCCTATCCCGTATTCCACGTATGAGGCGCGGTACTTCTCCGGCACATCTAAATCAACTTTGCCGTATATCGTCAGGACGTTTTTCTCAAGCGTTATGTCTATTGTCTTATCGTCCACGCCCGGCATGTCCGCCGTTACAACTATCTCGTTTGTCTTTTCCACTATGTCAACCGCCGGGGTGTACACCTTTACCGCCCTTGTGTGCTCAGTGCCGTCGTGTGTCTCTGCCTCTTTCTTCTCGATGTCTAAAGTATCTGCCATATTAAAGTACCTCCTTAGGTTTAGTTTGCTGTTATCGTGATTTTCTTAGGTTTATCGGCCTCTGCCCTCGGCAGCGTTACCGTTAGAACGCCCTTTTGCAGCTTCGCGCCGACCTTCTGCCCGTCCACTTCATATGGCAGCTCAATTGCCCTTGCGAAATTCCCGTAGCGACACTCCCGGCGATGGCAACACTCGTCGTCTTTGGCCTCCTCAGCCGTCCCGCGCGTACCCTTTAATGTAAGCGTCCTGCCCACTACTGTGATGTCGAGGTCTTCGGTGTTGACACCCGGCAGCTCAGCCGTTACGAGGACTTCCTCTTCATTTGTCCAAAGGTTTATCGCCGGAAACTCCCTCGCCGTTGCCGGGCGTTCGTTTAAACCTGAGACAAGCCTCTGCATCTCGTCCTGCATCTGCTTCATCCTGTTTTGAATCGTGTCATATCCATGCCATCTGTACGGGCCGCCTGCGAAGCCACCCCTTGTAAGTCCTGCCAGATCTGAAAGTAACATGTTCGCTAACCTCCTTCATGGTATTATATAGTCAGGGTTTACAACCCCGTTTTTGCTCCTTTACATGTATGAAGCAAATATCGTGCCAGAAGATAAAACTCTTTGTTATCAGGTGGTTAGCTTAATTGTAAAAATTTATGACTGAATTGGGTAGGCCAAAATGGCCTATCTGATGGCTAAGTCGCGGCAAAACCATAGGTTACTATAAAAGGGTAGGGTGGTAGGCCATTATGGCCTATGGGTCATTTTGGCCGCCTTCGCTTAGTTTGCGGCGCAGGGTGCGTAGCCCTATCTTTAGTATCTTCGCCGTTTGCGTGCGGTTGTTGCCGGTGCGTTTGAGCGTTTCTCTGATGATTATATCCTCGGCCTCCGGCAGCGGGGTTCCTATGGGGATATATATGGCGTCCCCGCTGAAATCCCTCTTGTCGTTTTCAAGGATGCAAGGCCGCGGCTCCGCGTCTTCAAGGTGCGGGGTGAGATGTATTGGCAGCACCTGTTTTGTATCGTGTGGCAGGACTGTGGCCACTCTGGTCATCACGTTTCGAAGCTCACGTACATTGCCTTTCCACGGCAGACCCTCAATGAGGTCTATGGAGGCCGGCGATAGGGGCGGATAGGGCGGGTGAATGCCCATTTCAGCAAACGCACGTCCAAGGAAGTGAAATGCGAGATACGCAATGTCCTCCACGCGCTGCCAGAGCGGGGGCAGGTGTATGCGCAGGATATTCAGGCGATAGTACAGGTCCTCGCGAAACAGGCCGTCGGCAACCGCCTGTTTCAGGCCGACCCGTGTGGCCGCTATGACGCGCACATTTATAGGGATTGGGCGTTCGCCGCCTACGCGGTATATGTGGCGCTCCTCAAGGACGCGCAGCAGGCGCACCTGCAGCAGAAGCGGCATGTCGCCTATCTCGTCAAGGAACAGGGTGCCGTTGCTGGCCGCTTCGAATTTTCCTTTCCTCGTCTTCGCCGCCCCCGTAAATGCCCCTTTTTCGTGTCCGAATAGCTCACCCTCAATAAGTCCCTCCGGGATAGCCCCGCAGTTGACCGCCATAAACGGCCCGCCCGCCCGTTTGCTTAACACATGAATCGCGCGCGCCACTATCTCCTTTCCCGTGCCGGTCTCACCGGAAATCAGCACCGTTTGATTCGACGCGGCAATCGCCGGCAGGTTCTCAAGGGCTTCTCTCATCGCCGGGGAGCGAAATAAAAAATATGGCCGCAGTTTATTTATCAGCGGGTCTGTCACTGTGAGGGCGGTACTGCCGCCCTGGCGCTTCACGAGGCGCGCCCCGACCATCTGTATAAAACGTTTAGGGTCTATCTGCTTACTTATGTAGTCCTCTACGCCGGGGGTAAATATCTCCGGGCCATCTCCATTTGAGCTGTCTGTGGCAAGATACACAACGGCCTTTTGGGCTAACGAATCTATCAGTTCCTGTGTCTTTGTATCGAATAGGGCGGCATCGGCAAGTACCACATCAACCGCCCTGTGGGCAACGAACTTCAGTGCGTCTCCAGGGATGTCCACCCGAAACACCGCCCCACCGCATTCCTTAAACGCCTCTTCAACGGCGGTAAAGGCATCTGGGCCGCCTCCGGCTATGAGTAAGGTAAGTCCGCTCAGCTCAGGGTGTGCCATCTCTTACAACACCGTGTCAACTGTCTCCACTGTTTTCACCGCACCTTTTACCGCTCCTGGCCGCGGTCATTTATTTTCAGACATGCCCGAAAGAAATGGCCTGATAAGCTCAATAGGCAGCGGGAATATAATCGTCGAGTTTTTCTCCACCGCTATCTCAGACAGGGTTTGCAGATACCTTAACTGCAGGGCGGAGGGTACGGCGGAGAGTGTCCTGGCCGCTTCAGTGAGTTTTTCTGATGCCTGCAACTCACCCTCGGCGTGGATAACCTTCGCCCGTCTTTCTCTTTCGGCCTCGGCCTGTTTTGCGATGGCCCTTTGCATCTCAACCGGCAAATCAACGTTCTTTGTCTCAACCGCGGTAACTTTTATCCCCCACGGCTCGGTCTGGGCATCTATTATGCGCTGAAGGTCAACGTTTATCTCGTCTCGCTTTGACAGTAAATCATCAAGGTGCCCCTGTCCAAGTACGCTTCTTAGTGTGGTCTGGGCTATCTGGCTTGTGGCGAAGTAATAATCCTCTATTTCAGTTACCGCCTTTATAGGGTCTATTACCTTGAAATACACAACGGCATTTACCTTAACCGATACGTTATCACGTGTTATTACGTCTTGTGACGGCACATCCATTGTTATTGTCCTCAGGCTGATTCTGACGAGCTTGTCAACTCCGGGCAGGATTATCACCAGCCCCGGCCCTTTGACGGGAATAACCCTTCCAAGCCTGAATACAACACCCCTTTCGTACTCGTTCAGGATTTTTATAGCACTCCATAAGAAAAACACCACCAACATCAGCACAAACAAACCCGATGACCCTGTTATCATAGCAACTGTCCTCCATAAACTGACTTGAATCAGATGTATAAGTATCCCATCCATGTTTATAATTCAGGCGTTACTTTAAGCCTTAAGCCCGTTATCTCCACGACCCTGACACGCCTCCCCTTGTCAATCGGGGTGTCGCTCCCGCACTGCCACAGCGCCCCGTTTACCATGGCCATCCCACCGTCTTTGTCTATAACTTCTACCGCAGTACCCACAGCGCCCACAAGGCCATCCACGCCGTTAATCGGCCTTCTCCTGTATGCCCGATACGAAAGCCCCACAATCACGCTGAAAAACACTACGGTTACTATAACCGATATGGCGATTATATACAAGGACAGCCTGAAAAACGGCGACGACTCCTCAAACAGCATCAACGCCCCCATGGTCATTGAAATTATCCCTCCTATTGTCAGTGCCCCGTGTGAGACAACCTTTAGCTCTAAGACAAACATCACAAGGGCAAGCAGGATAAGAAACAATCCCGCGTAATTCACTGGCAGCGTCTGAAAGGCGTAAAACGATAGAATCAATGAAATCCCACCGGCTATGCCCGGAAACACTGCCCCCGGATTTGATAGCTCAAAAAACAGGCCATACATCCCTATCAACATCAGTATGTAGGCCACATTAGGGTCTGAGATCAGGCCTAAAATAGTCAGACGCCACCCCATCTCGTCTCTTACAACCGCGGCCTTTGAGGTGTTGAGGACAATGGCCGTGTTGTTGTCCATTTTTATCTGCTTGCCGTCTATTTTTTTCAGCAAGTCACCGAGGTCATCGGCAACCACATCTATGACGCCCTGCCTGAGGGCCTCCGCCGCTGTCAGGGAAACGCTTTTCCTTACGGCCTCCTCAGCCCATGCCGCGTTTCTCCTGCCTGAGCTGGCCCTCGCCTGTGCAATCGCCTTTATATAGGCAACGGCGTCGTTTTCAGCCTTATCAGACGTGGTCCTATCCATCTTCCCAGCGATTGTCACCGGGTGTGCCGCCCCAATGTTTGTGCCCGGCGCCATAGCCGCTATGTTGGCAGCCATTGTGATAAACACACCGGCGCTGGCCGCGCGCGCCCCCGACGGCCACACATAGACGACAACCGGTGTTTTGCTGCCGTTAATATCCTTTACTATCTGCCTCATGGACGTGTCCAGCCCACCCGGCGTATCCAGCTCTATTATCAGGGCAGCCGCTCCAGCCTTTCCGGCCTTCTCTATTGATTTTGCGACATACTCCGATGACACCGGGCCGATAGCGCCGCTTAACTTAATAACTGTGACTTCGCTGCCTGCGGCGCGGGCCACGCCCATCAGCGCTGGCCAAAGACACAGTATGATGTATACCGCCGCTATTGCCATTTTGCTTTTGATATTTGATTTCATGCCTTGCCCTCTGCTCTGCTGTTTAATTATATATCATCTAAGTATATATTTTCTAAATATTTTTTAGTAGCAGATTTACTTTTGCGTGTGCATGGGTGTGTTAATTATGAGCACGCGGCGGCTGTGTGCGCTTTTAACATAAATATTTATAAAAAAAACTTTACTTAGTTTTAGAAAAGTGGTATACTACCCGAACCTTGCCTTCCATAGTCTTACGGTAGCGAAGGCCAGGCATAATATAAACTAAATAACAGCGGCCAATAAGGCCGGAAAACAACAGCGGCTGATAAGGCCGGAAAAACAACAGGAGGACTTAGATGAAAGTACTAAAGGGTTTGGCAGTACTGGTGTTGGTGTTGGCAAGTGTGTTGGTTATAAACACACATGCGCAGGCGGCTGCATATTGTTGGGTAGCCCAGGATGGTAACGCGGCTCAGATTCATTACCTCAGACTGTCGTTGGCGAATTATGGAAACGGACACTATTTGATGTCCGGCACAGACACAGTTTATAGCGCCACTACCTTCGCGGCGTTAAGCGTCTCGGAAGTGGGCGGGCCGTTGGCGGTAACGAGCAACAGCACAACCAAGGTGAGCACAGTGGCCATATCTTTGACCAGTGTCGGCGGTGGGACGACTGATTTATCCGCAACACGTATTCAGATGTTGTTAGACGCGGGGTTAATGAGCGGGGTTTACTATCGTACGTTTACCGACTACGCCTCCACGAACACATCAGAGTCCAGGTATGACGGGGTAGCAACGCTTACAGTATGTTCATCATATTAGACTGAACTGAAAACCGTTTGTCCATAGGGCAGGCGAAGAAGAATAAACAGGAGGGCATTTAATGAAAGCATTGAAGATAGTGTTGGCGGCCTTTGTTATTGTGGTAGGGTTAAGCGCGTCGGCGTTTGCGTACATAGTTGGGTCGGACTTATGCTGGAACATGGATGACGGCAAGTCCAATGAGGTATATTTTTTAAGGGTTGGAGCGGTGATGTTCGACGGCGGGCACTATTCGTTATCGGGATCAAAGACTGTAACCACCCGTGCGGGTGCGACGACTTCGACACAGTTGGTTTCGGGCGATCTGGAATCTACAGGTTCGGGCTACATGATGTCGCTAGGCGTAATGGGACCGTTGGTACCAAATACAACCTCGTTGTTGGTTGAGGATGTGCACTTTATGTTGGATGCGACGTTTACCGGTTATTATTATAGGGTAAATTCGTCAGAGGCAAAATTTTCAGGGATGGCGATGCCTGCCATATGTCCGTAGTTATGTAGGGGATTATCTTCACCTGTAAGGGTGGAGAAAAAAAGATAAAGGTTCTTAAAACATACAAAAAGGAGGCCATTTGATGAAAGTAATAAGGGTATTGGCAGCAACTGTAGTGTTGATGTTATGTGTACTGGCATTGGGCATGGAAAGGAGCGAGGCAACGGAGTACTGCTGGCTGCTGACTGACAGCACAGCGAGCTCCTACTCATATATGAAGCTGGGCCTGTCGTATGTCGGCGACAACGATTCGTCAAGCTCGTTAGGCAGGAATTACTGGGCGGCATCCGGAATAAAGGCACAGGTTTACACCGCGTCTCCATTCGTGACAAACATGCAGCTTGTAGACGGAAGCTTTTCCCTGACGAGTACCACTAAATTTGAAGCCAAACTACACATAACCGGCATTACGGGTTATTCTGACGCGGCGGTTGGTCCTCAGTTGAACGTTACCCTCATACACATGACCCTGAATCCGAATACGTTCAAGGGCACATATACGCGCGTGACCACAGTAACCACATCCTCAGGCGCAACGACCCAAAAGGATTTTGCCGGAGTAGCTTCGTTAGTAACTTGCCAATAAGTCACCTGTAATATATTTAAAGGCCGGGTTTATCCCCGGCCTTTTTTTTTGAGCCTAAGGCCATTGGTTACTAAGAGGACGGTTGACCTGCTGTACGACAAATTACTTGCCGTGGTGTCAAGTTGCCGCGGTGTAATACCAAAATAGAAATGTCCTATTCTACCAAAGTAGAAATGTCCTAAAG
>NZ_JBJUSG010000135.1:0-9317 GCF_046044395.1 Candidatus Magnetominusculus dajiuhuensis
TTTAACTCTTTTCGCTTCTCTATGTCGGTTATAGGGGGCGGTTATTGTCGCCGGGGGGGGGGGCAGTGATTACAACGGCATTTCGGGGCGCTGACAAAATAATAAAACACACCAAGTCCTATGGATGCGGCCCTCAGGGCTATGAAAAACGGCGATGTCAACCCCACCGCCTTGTCAACCTTAAACGCGAAGGCGGCAAACCGGGCAGTTGATAATAAAAATATTATCAACAATAACAGGGACGCGTATGACGCCGCATGAATAAACGCCGAAAGCGCGAGAAAAAACGCGCCGCCAAAGAGAGTCAATATTTGAATTTTCAGGCTCTGTGGCGTGTATGTATCTTTGATCATCTTATCCGGGTATCTCTTATAGACGACCATACGCCAGTAGCCGCGCAGAAATTTAATCCTGCCATAGCGCCCGACCGAGGCCGGGTGGTTCAAATGATACACGATGGCGTTGCCATTAAATACCATCTTATGTCCCGCCGCTGAAAGTTTATACGACAGGTCTGTGTCTTCGTTATTGGCAACCGGAAAGGATTCGTCAAACCCTCCAGCGCCGGTAAAAACTGACGTTCTAAATGCCGCCGCGTATGTGTCTATCATGTCAATGGACGCGGACTTCCTGAGCATCGCGAATCTCTCTTCGAACTCTATCTGCGCGAATCTGGCCGTCAACTGCCGCTGATTCGTCCTGTATGCCCCCTTTACCGCCGACACCTGGGGGTCGGTAAATGGCCTTAACATCTCCTCTATCCACGACTCTGTGGCCACGCAGTCGGCGTCGGTAAAGAGGACTATCTCCCCTGTGGCCTCCCGTACGCCCATGTTTCTTGCCGAGGCCGGGCCGCCGTTTTGTTTGTGATAATATCTGACTGGATAGGACATTGCTATCTCTGCCGTTGCGTCAGTTGAGCCGTCGTCTATGACGATTACCTCATAGGTATCCACCGGGCAGGTCTGCCTGAGCAGGGCGTCAATGCAGCGGGCAATGGTCTTTTCAGAGTTATAGGCGGGGACTACTACCGATGCCTTAATCACAACCGCAGTCTTTCCCTTTTCTGACGTCAGAGCCTTTAAGGAGATATTTCATAAACGTCCGGGCCGATTTCACAGTCCTTTTCAGCTCCCGCGGGTGAGTTATAACCTGCCTGAGTTTATACAGCAGATACGCCGGACGCAGGTAAAACTCCCTGCGCGCGTTATCGCAAAAACGCACCAGTTCCTCTGAGGACAGCTCTTCGGTCCTTATCACAGTATTGTGCAGCCCGGCGGGGGTCAGCCATTTGGAGAAATCCTTCGTAGTCAACAAGCCCCTTTCGCTGTACCAGTCATAGGCCCCTGTGCCCGGATATATCATCATGGGATAGAACTGGACGGTGTCGGGATTGAGCCTCTTTGCAAGGTCAAGCGTCATTGCCATCGTCGCTTTTGTCTCACCGGGCAGGCCGACCATGAAGCATCCATGGACTAAGATCCCGGCCTTCCTCGCCGCCTCCATGAATTTACCCATATCATCTATGACTGTCCGCTTTTTTATGTTATCAAGCATCTGCTGGCTCCCACTTTCAAACCCCACGCAAAATGAGCGGCACCCCGCGCGGCGCATCACGCCCATCGTCTCATAGTCAAGCGTCGCTCTGGCGTTTGCCGTCCACGAGATTTTTACTCCCCTCTTTATTATCCCCTCTGATAGCTCCACACAACGCTTGCGGTTGGCCGTAAACGTGTCGTCTTCAAAGAATATCGCCTTCACGCCGTCAAAGGCGCTGATTATATATTCTATCTCGTCAAGGACATTGTTCACACTGCGCTGCCTCAGCTTATGCCCCATCAGCGTCTGCGGATATACACAAAATATACACTCGTGCGGGCAGCCGCGGCTTGTGGTAATTGTGACCATCGGGAATAGGGCGTTGGGATTAAAATAGTTCTCCATCTTTAAGAACCGCTTATAGACGCGGCTTACAAACGGCAGCTCATCAAGGTTGGCAATCGCTGGCCTCGGCCCGGAGTTTGTGCCGTCTTTGAAATAAAGACCGGCAACGGCGGCTACCGGCGTCTTATTATTCAGTGCCTCGGCAAGTGCCGCTATCGTATAATCATATTCCCCAACCGCCGCGGCGTCTATGGCGGGGCTTAGCCTCAGGCACTCCTGCGGCAAGGCAGAGACATGCGTACCCACTACGGCTATGAACGCGTCAGGGAGCGCGGCCTTTAGTGTTTCGCAAATCTGCGCGTCATTATAAATGCTTGGCGTACTGGTATCCACTACGACAAGAGACGGGCTGAACGTCTTTATCCTCCGCGTTACAGAGGCCAAATCGAGGCCGTCGGCGGGGGCGTCTATCAAATCTATTGAAAAACCGGCCATCTCCGAGGCACCCGCCGCATAGGCAAGCCACATAGGATAGTATAGCGTGCCGCTTTTTGTAACCGCCGGGCTTCGCTGCGCCCTGGAGAACTTTTTCATATAGGGCGGGTTTAAAAACGTTATCCGAAAATCTTTTTCTTTTTTCATTTCACCATCTCTTTTATGATTTCACCGTACTGCCTTACCTGTTCTTCCATAAACCCTTGTGTGCCGTGAAACTCTATGGCTGACTCCGGACACACGCTAAAGCAGTAGAGACAGTGTATGCACCTCTGCTGCCACTCATTGTCCATCCCCGCCGCCTTGTCAAGCTCATGAGGAAGGTCTATCTCTGTCGGGCAGTACCGGGCGCATATACCACAGTCTGTACATTTCCCCTTTTTCAGGGACAGCCCCTCCCACCGCATCTCGTCTCTGATAAAGACATCCTGCCTGAGGCCGGTAAGATAGAGGAGTTTCCCCACTATCTCCGTAGAGCATAGATAGTTAAACAGCGGTGTGCGCCTTATTGCAAGGAAATATTTTTGCCTTTTCGGGCTGTGTATAAACGTGGCAAGAGGGCCTGCCGTTGGTGGCTTAAATCTATGAATGCGCTCAAGGGGGAAATCATTTACGAAGTGCAAGTGCTCGTCTTTGATAAGCCCTCTCCTTTTTGCAACGGCAAGCGGGCCTATCTTCTGATAAGGGAACGACGCAAACCGCGCGCACATCAGATCCACTATATACGGGTCGTCTCCGACGAATATCGCCCCTGACCTAAGCGGCGTGCCGCGCGTAGGTCCCAGCCCCTCCATAGCTATTACACCGTCAACTATGTGCAGGTGTGGTTTTACGCCCTGGTTCAGGTTTATGATGTTGTCAGACAGGGCACCGTGTACCTTTTTCTTGTTTTCCTGCCCGACGAGGCAGCCTATCAGGTTTTTCAGGCATACGGTCATACCGGCCTCGAAGTGTGTCTTGAGCTTAGGCATGTTTATAAGGAAATCCGCCTCTTGGCATTCCCTTGCCACACCGGCCTTAACACCCCTTTCAAAAGATACGGCCACGGTGTCCGAGTAATTAAAATCCTTCACCCCAACGCCGTAGTAAAGCCCCAGCTCGTCGTACCTCAATCGTTCGATTACGCTTATGTTGCTGCGATAGTAACCACTGTTTGTGCCCTCGCCAATGGTGATGTCCTTGTAGCCACGGCCTTTTAAAAACTCTATGACGGCTGCCACTACCCTGAGGTCGGTGGTGTTGCCCGTGAGGGCGTTCATGTTGCTGTTAAGGTTGGGTTTGATGAGAATTTTACTGTTCTTGTCAGATGGAAACACGTCTGAGTACTTCGCGTCGAGGAGCCGCTTAATCCCCGATTTTATCTCTCTCACTCCGTCAACATATAAGGCGTCAAATCTAAACATTTACCTCCTTTAGTAAATCCTTTATGGCGGTAAGGACATCTTCCACCTCTATGGTCTTCATACAGGCATGGAAACGCTCGTGCTTGCAGGTGTTTTCGTCACAGGTATATCTGCACGGGAAGTCCTTCTCCACTACCCTGTGCGGATTCCCGTAGGGTGCCGTTTCAATACTCTTCGATGGTCCGAAAACGGCCACAACAGGCACTCCCATTGACGCGGCTATGTGCATCGGGGCGCTGTCGTTGCAGACAAACAAGAGAGACTCAGATAGCACACCGGCAAGTTCCCGCAGCGTCAGCCTCCCCGTTAAATCCACCGGCGTTGTCCTCATCAGCCTTAACATTGCCTTTACATAATCTGTGTCTTTGTTGGAGGCGGTTATGACCGTTATCATGCCCAAATCCCGAGCTATCGCGTCATAGAGTTCCGCGTATTTCTCTAATTGCCATTTCTTAAGTGGAATCCTCACGCCGGGGTGCACGGCGATGAAGGGTTTTTTTATACTATTGTCTCTCAGGAATTTCCTTGTGTTGGCCTTCTCCTCTTTTGTCAGATAAACGCCCCATTCTGTTTCAGTGGCAGGACAGCCCAAATATCTCGCAATATCAAGGTGATACTCTACCTTATGCCTTAGCCCGCCGTAGGGTACCACGTGCGTCAGTAAAAAACCGCCGCCACCGATGTCGTAGCTTACCTTATACCTCGCGTCCAATGGCCTGACAAGCATGAGGATATCCCTGATATCGCCCCGTGCCTCTATGACAAGGTCGAATCTCCGCCCCCTTAGCTCCCGCATGAGCGCAGGATATGTCTTTCTCTTTTTTCCATTTTCCCTGTATTTCCTCTTTTTATATGGGGCATAAAACCACAACGGGTCATAGGCGATTATGTCATGTATGTACGGGTTGGTTTCAAGGGCGGGTGCAGCCCCGCTTGAGGTCAAAAAGGAAATTTCGGCGTTGGGAAATCCAGCCCTCAGGGGTTTGAGTATTGGCACAGTCATTATAGCGTCTCCGATATAGGCGGTGCGGATTACCAGTATGGTGTTTATCTGTTGGGGGTCTATTTCCCTATGCCTTTTGAATAATTTGAGCGGGGCGTGGAGGATTCCTCCTATCATGTCAGCGGCCGCCGTTGCGATGCGTTTTTTCCTGTTTATTATCTTATATTGCATTTTGCATCTCAAGCAGGTATTTCAATATTTGGCCCTTCTGATTAGTCTGCGTGGGTACCCATTTATACCTTTGAGGATTGGTCTCCTCATAATAACAATTTGGAGGGTTGTCGTTACACCTGGTTGAGCGCGCCAATCCCGCACTGGCCTTATTCAGAAGCTCTATGGCGTGTCCCTTATAGGCGCCTTGCATGTGGTCAGTGGTGGCCTGATACCTGAAATAATCGCAGGTTATGCCACCGATGAAGGCGGCGGCCTCGCGCTCTCTCCAAAATTCGTCATTTGACATTGGAAAGTCCATAAGAGGTTCATGCGTGTCGTTTTTTGTGATATTGGCCCTGTTAGAAGGGCCTTCCCAGTCAAACAGGTATTTTATCTGGCAGTCGGCAACGGGAAATCTGCAAAGCGCGCCAGTGGCAATCGTTATCCCTATGGAGAAGGCCAAAATCCCCACGTTTTCACGGTTTACGCCCTCTACATCAAAGAATTGTTTGATAATGGCCGAGAGTTCTCTCTGATGGCGCACGCCCCAGTAGTCCTCAACGCCGGTGGTCTTACCCCTTCCCTGGGGGTCATAGTGCAGGACGACCGTACCCAGTGCGGCAATATCGTCCGCTGTGACCTCAGTGAGGCCGTCATAAGCCGTGCCGGGGGAGCCGCCACCGGGCACGATTATAACGCCCGGATACCCCCCATTCACAGCGTCGGTGCTAAGCGGCCTGTGCACATGGGCGTAGCAATCCGGCCCGTCCAGATTTTTAATCCACAGCTCCTCATCCACCGTCCTCAGCGCGGGGCGGCCCAGCAACTCACACGCCCTTTTTTTAAAGTCAAAGGGCCAGCCGCCATAAACCCGCCTTATCAGTCGCCTTATAATTTCTCCATCCACCTGCTTCTCTGTCTATTTACCTGTCTACTTACCTAGCAGGCCATATCCCTTCAGAAGGTTCAACAGCTTTTGCGTATCAATAGGCTTTGTCAGATAGTCCGTACAGCCACCCCTGTAGTAGGCCTCTATCACGTCCTTAGGGGAATCGAGGGCCGTCGTCATCACTACCTTTACCTCGTCATGCGATGCCACACCTGAGTCCCTTTCCTTGTCGCGTATTGCCTTGAGGGCCTTTATTCCATCCAGTTCGGGCATCATAACATCCAAACAGATGAGGTCATAGGGCTGTCCCTCATCAACTGCGAGCATAAAGGCCTCCACTGCCTCCATACCGTTTACCGTCACGTCACACTCTCCATATGGGCTTAGGAAATGCTGTAACAGGGTGCGGCTTGTAAAATCGTCCTCAGCAATTAAGATTCTCATTTTCTTCCTCCCTTTTTATTATTCTATATTAATTTTGAATCAGCAATGGCTGCAAGCAAGGCGTTAATCTCCTTTTCAAGTTGCGGATAGACCGAATGCGCCTGTGAGAGGTCTAATTTCCTGGCGGCCATCTCCATTCGCATCGCCTCGTTCTTCGTCCTGATGCCACTTAAGTTTGCGGCCATACCCTTTATAGTATGCGCGACGATCTCCACCTCCGCGGCGTTATCCGCGGCAAGGGCGTTCTTTAATTTATCCATATGCACTGCGGCGTCATCTATGAAAATGGCACAGATTTTCTTGATAAAGGCCTCGTCGTCAAGCCGGTTAAACAGTTCATCTTTGTCAAATATATCATTTTTGCTGACCTCAACCGGAGGGTATTGCCCTTGTGCCGAAAGGCCGCCCATCGTGCGTTCAATCACTTCTAACAGTTGGACAACCGATATAGGCTTGGAGATATAGTCGTTCATCCCGGCACTGAGGCAACGTTCCTTATCATCCTGAAAGGCGTTTGCGGTCATGGCTATTATGGGTATGTTAGGGTTGAAGTCCCCGGATTTCGAGTTCCTTATGTAGCGTGTTGCCTCAAGGCCGTTCATCTGCGGCATTTCCACATCCATAAGCACGACATCAAAGCGATTCCTGGCGAGGGCGGCAATGGCCTCTGTGCCCGTACATGCAACCGATACGGAATGGCCGTTTTTTTCTATTAAACCTATGGCAAGTTCCTGGCTGACGATATTATCCTCCGCAAGTAGTATTTTATAATAGCTCCTTCTGGCCGCTGGCGCTTTAGTGTAACATGTTTTCGCCACCGAAGTCTCACTAAGAAATCCCCCCATTGCCAGATGTATGGAATCATAGAGTGTGGAGCGTTTTATTGGCTTAGAGAGCGAGCCCCATATATTTAGTTCCTTCCAGCGGCTCTCGGCCTCCTTGTTCTGCCCGTGGACCATCAGTATTACATCTGTGGCAAACGTCAGCGGGTCGGTCTTTAGTAGTTCTATCAGGTCGTGCGGGTCTATGTCGTCAATCCCGGAGTCTAAGAGTATTATGTCGAAAGGCTCGTTTGCCTCTGCCGCCCGTTCTATGTTGGCGAGGATAGCCACAGAGTCTTTCGCCTGGCTGACCTTCATGCCGGCGGCCTCAGCCATCTCCAAAATGATTGTCCTGCTTAGGTCGTGGTTGTCTATCAGCAGCATACGTTTATCAGCAAGTTTGGCCATAACGTTATGGGTTGGGGGTTGGGTTGGGGGTGGCGACGGTGCCGCTTTTTTGAAGCGTACGTTAAAATCAAAGGTGCTGCCCCTGTTCTCTTCACTTATAACTTTTATTTCGCCCTGCATTAGGGTCACGAGTTTCTTAGTTATGGCAAGCCCCAGGCCAGTGCCGCCGTATCTCCTCGTCGTAGAGCCATCAACCTGCGTAAAGCTCTCGAATATTGTGTTTACCTTGTCAGCGGGGATGCCCGGGCCGGTGTCCGCCACACGGACGCGAAGCAGTCCTTCCTCCTCTGGAAATGTCTCAAGCCGGACGGTGACTTCGCCCTTTTCTGTGAATTTTATGGCGTTTCCAGCCAGGTTGACGATGATTTGTTTGAGGCGTACAGGGTCTCCTTTTACCATATGGGGCACATCTTGTGCAATATGAGATAGAAACAGTATTGCCTTTTTTTGCGCCTGAAAGCTGAGGGACTCCACAGCCTGTTCAATTACGTCGCGGATGTCAAAATCAATCTCCTCAAGTTCAAGCCTACCGGCCTCTATTTTTGAGAAATCAAGGATGCTGTTTAAGAGGCCAAGCAGGGAATTGGCCGATTCCCTGAGCATAGACAGGTACTTTCTCTGTTCCTTATTGAGCGGTGTGTCCAGCAGCAGCTCGGCCATTCCGATTACCCCGTTCATCGGGGTGCGCAGTTCGTGGCTCATGTTGGCAAGGAACTCGCTTTTTGCCGAGTTGGCCGCCTCTGCCGTGTCTTTGGCGTGTTTCATCTGCTCTTCAACCGTCTTCATAGCCGTAATATCAAACGATACGAACAGTAAAGACCTCAGATTCCCCATATGATCATACACAGGGTCGGCGTTTGTGAGAAGATTTATGTATGAGCCGTCTTTACTTTTAAATCTGAATTCGCAGCCCCTTATCTGTCCGCCCTTGTCAATAGCCTGGCGGCATCGGGCAGATAAACCCTCAACATCATCCGGATGGATAAACGAGTAGAAATTCGAATTTATTAAGGAACCCAGGCTATGGCCAGTGCTGTCAGAGAAATACTTGTTCACAAAATACAACCGCCCTGATGTGTCAACCTCGGCGACGAACTCGTTCATATTCTCAACGAGGGCGCGATACCTCTTTTCCGACGCGACGACGGCCTCCTCAGTTTGTCTTTGCTCTGTGATGTCACGAGATATTCCCATGAAACCGACAGGTTTGTCGTCACTGTTTTTGAGCGTGGAGGCCGAGAGATAGCTCATAAAGACCTCGCCGTTTTTTCTCTTGTTTGCTACAACGCCACGATAGCAGGAAGTCGCCGCCAGTGCCTTATATATTTGGCGGCCCTCGGCCGGGTCATTATACAACACATCAATATTACGGCCCAGCATCTCATTGGCCTCGTACCCGAATACCGCCTCCGCAGCCCTGTTAAACCCGATTATTGTCCTGTCCATATCCACGGCTATAATCATGTCTATCGAGCTGTCTATAATCTCTTTGGCGTAGTGGTATAGCTCTCTCATGGGATGAACCTCAAATTTTGGCCGTAAGGTCGGCAACAAGTCCGCCGCCAATAATGCCTGTCTCATATGTCTTTTCGTTCATTTAGAAAACCTCATAGTGCCGATTTTGCCGCTTATATGTAATTGTAGCATTTTCACGCAGTTCTGTCATAGATTCGCTCACGGTAAATTTGTTCTGATGGACAAAACAAGTTTTCATTGGAAGTTGCAATGATTTCTGGACTGTCCTTTTCTTAGTCCATCATTCCGGCCTCATTTTGTCATTCCGGCTTGTCCGGAATCGTGCGCCTGTGAGTGTGCAT
>NZ_JBJUSG010000136.1:0-9297 GCF_046044395.1 Candidatus Magnetominusculus dajiuhuensis
TCAAAAACCCTTTTATCAATAGGTGCAAATTTCTATATCGGAGCTTGGGTATTGGGCATTAACTTTACAAATAATACGAATTATGGTATAACAAGGGACATGGGTTATGGCTAAGGACGATAGTAGGGGAATGTGCAGGGATTACTTACAGTCCCATTGTTATTGGGTGCTGCCGGTGGTGTTTTGGGCGCTTGTATCTCTGGCTTCGTTGAAGTGGCATTTGTATTTGCTGGAAGAAGAGGCGTTTAATATGGCCCTTGAGTCAGGCCGCTCGATGTTCAAAATGATTGAGACCACACGCCTCTGGAACTCCAGCCATGGCGGCGTCTATGTCCCCGTTACAGAGACATCGCAGCCCAATCCCTATATTGACGTCCCCGAAAGAGACATAACCACTGTTGACGGTAAAAAACTGACATTGGTTAACCCGGCATATATGACGCGCCAGATATCAGAAATGGCCAAAAGCATAAACAGCGTGGAGTTTCACATCACGAGCCTTAAGCCCATAAGGCCGGGCAATATAGCCTCACCGTGGGAAGCGGCGGCCCTTAAGCGCTTTGAGAAGGGTTCTGAGGAGGAAGTCAGGCTGCAGGGGCCGGAAGGTACGTTTATCTATATGGCCCCGTTGAAGGTGAAGACATCCTGCCTGAAGTGCCACGACAAACAGGGATACAAAGAAGGCGATGTCAGAGGCGGTATATCGGTGACCGTGCCGGTGTCTTCTATTGCCAAATACACTATTAACCAGAGGAATAATTTCATCGTCCTGCACATATTTATATTCATCTCCATGTCATTGACAATGCTGTTTTTTACAAAGCGCCTGAGGCGGCAGTGGCTGGCCCTCAAAGAGGCCAAAGATACGCAGGAGACCGTCGTAGAGGAGCGCACTGCCGAGTTGAAAGAAACGAATGTGCGCCTGACAGAGGAGATAGATGAACGCAAAGCGGCTGAGGAGGTAATCACGGAGTCGGAGATGAAATTTCGCTCCCTGATTCAATCCGTCATGGATGGAATAATCTCTACTGACTCTCAGGGCATAATTATCGCGTTTAACAGGGGGGCTGAGTCCCTGTTCGGATATACCGCCGGGGAGGTAATCAATAAACCCATTTCGATACTAATCCCCGAACGCCTTAACGAGGCATATTTAAGGGCGTTTAAGGCATTTCAGCTCCTCGGTGAGTCATACATGTCCGGTAAACGGGTCGAGTTTGAGGGGCTTAGAAAGGATGGCACAGAGTTTTCCTTTGATATCTCACTGGCCTCATGGAAGACAAAGAGCGGGACGTTTTATACTGGCATCGCCCGCGATATCACCGCTCACAAGAAGATGGAAAACCAGATAAACGCGTCCCTGCGGGAGAAGGTAATCCTTATTCGGGAGATTCACCACAGGGTAAAAAACAACATGCAAATCATCATAAGCCTTCTTAATATCCAGTCCGGGCTTATTAAAGACCCCGCGGACGCCGAGATGTTTAATGAGACTAAGAACCGAATACTGGCAATGTCACTTGTCCATGAGCGGCTGCACCAGTCCGAAACCCTTGCCAATATAGATTTTGCCGACTATGTGGGAAAACTCGCCAGGGGGCTTTTTCGCTCCTACGGCGTGAATACCTCAAGGGTTGCGCTTAAAGTTGACATACCTACGCTGTCCATCGGTGTGGATATGGCCGTATCGTGCGGCCTTGTGTTGAATGAACTGCTGTCAAATTCCCTGAAACATGCCTTTAAAGGCGGCAGAAGCGGTGAGATTGGTATTACCGTATCCTGCCATAACGGTGAGTATGACATTGACATATGGGATGACGGCGTGGGATTGCCGGAGTCTGTCGGCCTTAGGGACAACGAGACACTCGGCCTGCAGCTTGTGGTGTCCATTGTGGAAAACCAACTACGCGGCACGGTTGCCTTAAACAAAGAAAAAGGCACGAGGTTTAAGATTACATTCTCAGAGGCCAGGTCAAAGTCAAGCGAAGTCTCCTTTGACGATGTGAAGGACTAGCCGCTTATGTGGCGCTTTGGCCTCATGCGGCTGACACAGCGGCCTTGCCGTGATATTTATAAAACGCGTCGAGACCTTCTTTTCCCATGTAACGGGTCAGGAGGGCTGGTTCAGTCATTGTCAAATCAACAAGAATAAGGCCGTCAAGGCAGTCGCCGAAACTATGGTCAATGTTAAAGCCGATTAACTTGCCCCCAAGCCGCAGATACTGCTTGAGCAGGATGGGTACACCCTTTGGGGGGGTAGATTCAGCGGACGACTGGCCTTGCGCCACGCCCCCGGAGTCCCCGATTGCGGCAATCAGCTCCGATATGTCGTCTATATCCCTGACAAACGACAGGGCGGTGCCGCTATCCCAACCTGTTACTGACTCCGCCCTGAGCGGGGTCTTTGGCCTTATGTATCTTGCCAGCGATGGAATGTAACTTGTCATCTTCAGGAAGGACACGATGAGCTGGGTTGAAGCGCCGGTATAGTCCTTGTTTATGCTCACAGGGCCAAACAAATATCTGTATCTGGGATTGTACGAGACTATTTGGCCGATTCCCTTCCACAGGAGCAGAAGCGGCAGGTAACTCTTTTGGTACTCCTGCCTGACGAAAGACCTGCCCATCTCAAGCGCGGGGCTTATCTTGTCGAGGAATTGTTCGCCATACTTAAACAGTGTGCTCGTGTATAACCCCTTTGTTCCCTGTTTCATAAGTATCTCATCTGTCTTTCCAAACCTGTAAGCCCCTACAATCTCGTTTTTGTCGCTATTGAAGATAAACAGATGCAGGTAATGAGCATCAAATTGGTCTGTGTCTGCCGCCTTGCCCGTGCCTTCATTACCGGCGCGGAAGGTTATCTCGCGCAGGCGGCCTATCTCCCTAAGGATAGAGGGAATCTGCCATGAATATGCGCTGGCGGCGGTGTATTGTCCGTGTCTGACGAGGATTTGTTCCTCCGGCAGGGCGGCTATTTCGTAGCGCATGACATCGGGATTTTCAGCAGGGGCAATGGGTGCCGCCCCTTCTGATGCCCCTTTCGTAATGTTGAATGGCAGGCTGAAGGGGAATCGTCTTTTTCTCTTTGGCTCTGTGCCGTTAGCAAGCAGGTATGTGCGCAGCCTAAGGTAGTCCATCACCGCATCGTCGGATTCTATCTTTGAGAGCCTGTTAAATGAGACTATACCGCCGACTTTCACGCGTATGGTCTTCTTTTCCTTGTTCAGAAATTCGCGTGGAAGCATCGCCGTGCGTAGGAGCGGGTGTATCAGGCCGGCCAGTTGAAACAATATGCCGTTTGAGCCGCCAAAGTAAACAGGCAGGACGGGGGATGCGGTCTTCCTTATTATCCTTGCAATGGAGGAGTCCCATTTGGGGTCGGTTACTTCGCGTTTTTGAAGGTCAACGTGTGAGACCTCACCGGCTGGAAAGACCACTAACATGCCGCCCTGTTTTACCCACAAAACTGTCTCTCTGAGGGATTTGACATTCATACGGTAAGAGTCTTTCTTTTTAAAAGGATCAACAAAGAAGAACATGTCTGCGATGTCAGGGATATAGCTCAGCAGATAGTTGGCCATAATCCTGACGTCAGGACGAACCATGCGCAGTACAGAGGCAATAATCATCCCCTCTATGCCTCCAAACGGGTGATTTGCCACAACGACGGCAGGCCCGGAGGCGGGGATGCGCCTGATTTCCTCATCTGAAATCTCATACTTCACATTGAGCGCCTCAAGCGTTTTTGTAACAAAACAGCCGCCTTCCCTTCTGGCCAGCTCCTCATATAGCTTATTAAGGCGGTGAAATGACATGAGGCGCTCCAGTGCGGCCCTGATAACAGGATGCCCGTTTGAGGGAAGTTCAAGCCTGAAAACATTACTCTTGTGTGAGTTGTCCGCCATGTCTGTTCCTCCTGAATCTGTGCTGGTTATTTGTTCGGGTGCCGCCCCTGCGGGACTATCGTTTGTTATTATATCCATGCGTGTATTATATCGGCATATTGTTACAATTGTATTAAGGTGTGGTTATAATTTTGTTATAGTTTTGTTAAATTATTGTATTAATACGGGCGCTGAAACTTTTCGGGCCGCATGTTGACATAAGCAGGGCAATAATATTACTATCAGTGAGCCGGTCGCGGCTGTACTATAAATCAAGGATTATTCGGAGGCCACAATATTATGAAGAAATTAGCGGCGCAAATACTCTTAGCCGGTGCGGCTGTGGCTTCGGCGGGGATGTTCTTTGTCGAGGCCAGTCAGAAACTTGCTGTGGAACCCGCAAAGACCCAGGCGAAAAAGGCCTTTGACGGCATAAACCAGGCATACGAGAAAGGCGATATAGATACCATGATGAGCAATATCGCATCGGACGCCAGCCTCACTATCATAGGCGCAGAGGACGGCAACTATTATGTCGGATATGAGAACGTTAAAAATGGCTTAAAAAAGGCCGCTCAACTACGCGCATACAAGTGCCAGATGACCGAACAGTCTGTCAACGTAAACAAATCAAGTGACGTGGCATGGATAGCCCAGAAGAGCGATTGCACTATGGCCAAAAGCGGCAAGAAAGTGACGATGCGGTCAACGGCCGTCGAGATAAAAAAAGACGGCAAATGGCTCCTCATCCAGGCACACCACTCTCTTGGAACGCCAGAAGAATAACAGCCGATTAATAACTCAAAACAAGCGGGCTGCCCTGCACGCCACGGATTCCCCCTGAGGGATGGCTTGCTCAAGGAGGCAAAGACGATGAAAAAGGTGCTGTACGTGTTGGTTGCCGCGGCAGCGGTGCTGCTTATGAGTAAAGGTGCTATGTGCGGCTCAGGGAAGCCCGTTGGACAGGATGTATATAGGGCGCAGGTAAAGAAGGTCTTAGACGATATAAACAACGCCTTTCTGAAAAGCGATATGGATGGGTTTTTAAAATACGTCGCCCACGACGCCGATGTAGTCGCCATTGATATAATGACCGGCGATTATATCGTGGGGTTTGATAAGATTGCAGAGCATATGAAAAAAACAGCCGGCATGAAGGCGACTTACAAGTGTTCGCTCATAGAAGAGACCATTCATGTAAATATGTCCGCAAGGGTGGCCTGGTCAGCCCAGCTTAGTGATTGCAACATCACGCTTGACGGCAAAACCGTATCTATGAAGGTCAGGTCCACATCCACGTTCGAAAGAAAAGGCGGCGCATGGCTCATGGTTCAGGGGCACGACTCCGTAGGTCTGCCTCACATCAGTGACGTCAGGTGACGGCTGCGACCCATATCCGGCGGCATTGAGCTGACCGGCAGTCAGACGCAATTAAATTACAGGAGGGAGTTATTTATGGCAAGTGCGGAATTGAAAAAGATGATGAACGCGGCAATTGCGAGGGAACTCAAGGTCAGTATTCAGTACATTTTTCAACACATAATGATAAAAGGAAAAAGGGCCAGATTCATAGGTACGGAGTTACGGGCAATAGCCATCGTGGAGATGCTCCACGCGGAGAAAATAGCGGAGAGGCTCGTCTATCTCGGTGAAGTTCCAACCACAACTCCTGACCTCGTAGACATTACTGGCAGCGAGCAGGAAATCCTCCAGAAGGATTTAGCCGAAGAGGCTTATGCAATCGAGCTCTACAAAAAGATCATCAAAATGGCCAACGACGAGGGCGACTCCACCACGAGGCTGCTCTTTGAGCAAATCCTCGCCGAGGAGGAGCTGCACCATCAGACATTTCAGACGCTCTTAGGGGAATGACCCCGCTGCGCGTCAATCTTATCCATGATTGAACTTATGATTCGGTTGCTGACGAGAAACCCCCTTCTCGTCAGTTTCAATCGGGTCTCGTCAATCTCCGCAAGGCCGTTTTCCACAAGCCCCTGTAATCCCGCAACGTCAATACCGCCCTCCCTGAGTCTTTCCACGGACACGCCCTCCGCGGTTCGAAGTCCAAGAAATATGTCTTCTTTCAGCCCTTCGCAGCCGTCAATAATCGTCGTCTCGCCAACTGGCAGCGTATTGTGTTCTATGTTGGTTAGATATTGCATGAGGTCAGCGGCGTTTGAACTTCTCAGAGAGTAGCCCTGTCCACTATATAGTATTCTCAGATGAGAATGCGCACCAGCTCCTATCCCCGCATAGAGGCCCCGCCTCCAGTAGTTTTCGTTATGGCGGCATAGAAACCCCGCTCTGGCAAAGTTTGAGATTTCATAGTGGCAAAGTCCAGCACCGCCAAACTGCTCAGCCGCCGAACAATACATCGCGGCAATTGCGTCCTCCTCAGGAAGGACTGCCTCCCCACTCATAACGCGCCGACCAAAGGGTGTGTCGGCCTCCGGGGTCAGCTCATATGCCGATACGTGTGGCGGGGCAAACGATAGCGCCCTCCGGACTGTCCTCACCCAGCCCCCGACGGTCTGACCCTCAAGGCCATAGATGAGGTCAACAGAGAAATTCCAGAAATATTTTTTTATAATTTCTAATGCCCTGACGGCCTCCGCCGCATTGTGAATACGTCCCAGTGATATTAATTCCTCGTCGTTAAGGGACTGCACACCCACGCTTATCCTGTTTACGCCCGCCTGTCTGATGGCGCGGAGTTTTTCGTCGTCAGCACTTGAAGGGTTTACCTCCATAGTGATTTCGGCACCGTTTTCTATACCAAAATTATTATTAATAAATTCAAGGAGCCGCGCAATTGACCCCGCCTCAAAGACAGAGGGTGTGCCGCCCCCGATATATATAGTCCTAAGTGTAACGATATTATCTTTTCGCAGTATAAGCTCACTTTTCAGGGCGTTGACATAGCGTCTTTCCATCTCTCTTTCCATGCCGTTTTCATACGGTATCGAAAAAAAATCGCAGTACGGGCATTTCCTCAGACAAAAGGGTATGTGGATGTAAAGAGAGCTGACCATGGTATATTATTACAAAAACATGTCGGCTATTGACACCAGGGCAAACGCATTTGGAAAATAAAGCAGAAGATACCTATGCAATCATTCCTACTTGTCCCTTTCCGTCATTCCGGTGCTTTTGCTGTCATTCAGGCTTGTCCGGAATCTTTCCTTTAGTAGGAGTTTCATAATGATTGTATATGTTCTGAGGCATAAGGACAGATTCCGGACAAGCCGGAATGACAAAATGAGGGAGGTGACAAAAATATGGGAGGTAATTTCTAATGCGTTTGCCCGGCTATTGACACCTCTATATACCTTTTTATAATATTCTACCAATGAAACGCCAACCGTCTGGATTTACAGGCCTTGTCGGGATAATGGACGCGCTGAGGTCAGAGCGCGGTTGCCCGTGGGACAAGGAGCAGTCGGCACACACCCTGATAGCGTATCTGATTGAGGAGACCCATGAGCTAATAGAGGCCGTTGAGGAGGAAAACCCTGATAAGATTCGTGAAGAGCTTGGCGATGTCTTGTTTCAGTTGCTGTTCCTTGCCCGAATCGAAAAGGAAAAGGGGACATTCGACATCTACGACGTTATTGCGGGGATAAGCGATAAGATGGTAACACGCCATCCCCATGTGTTTGGCGAGGGGGTATGCGAAACCGCCGCAGAGGTGCTTAAACAGTGGGACGCGATAAAAAAATCTGAGGGAAGGCACGAGGAATCCTCACTAAGCGGCGTACCAAAGACACTTCCTTCGCTCCTGCGTGCGTTTATGATTACCGACAGGGCCTCGCGCGCAGGGTTCGATTGGAGAGAGACCGTCGGGGTGCTATCGAAACTCGACGAGGAACTCACCGAGTTTAAGGAGGCCGTAAGCCTCAACGACCCCGCCAAAATCGAGGACGAACTCGGCGACATCCTCTTTACCATAGTCAATATCGCGCGGTTTGTCCAGGTCAATCCCGAAGATGCCCTGAGAAAGACTATAAACCGGTTCATCGGGAGATTTCAACACATGGAGCAAAGCGCCAAAAATCTTAATAATAAACCCCTCAGCGCCATGACAGCAGCCGAGATGGACGCCCTATGGGAAGCGGCGAAACGCGAAGGTTCCTACAAATAAACATATGGAAAGACTTCCGGACTGGCTTAAAACCAACACATTTAAAGGTCTAAGGGGGACAAAACGCCTCCTTCGCCAAAACCGCCTGTCAACGGTCTGTGAAGAGGCCAGATGCCCCAACCGCGGCCACTGTTTCAGCCGCCCTACGGCCACATTTATGATTTTGGGAAAGGACTGTACGAGGAGCTGCGGTTTCTGTTCAGTCTCTCATGTAAGGCCATCGCCCGTTGATGCCGAAGAGCCACGCCGCGTCGCCGGGGCGGCAAAGGCCATGAACCTGACACATGTGGTAGTCACCTCCGTCACCCGCGACGACCTGCCTGACGGGGGGGCCGCGCACTTCGCCGCCACAGTGTCGGAAGTCAGGGCGCTGCTTCCAAACGCTCAAATAGAGGTACTGACTCCTGATTTTAAGGGCAATCTCATTGCACTCCATTGCGTACTTGAAGCCGAACCGGACGTGTTTAATCACAACGTTGAGACCGTGCCGTCGTTGTACTATAAGGTGAGACCTCAGGCCAATTACGAACTGTCTTTAAGGATGCTGAAAGCGGCAAGGGATTACTCATCAAAGGTAAAAGTGAAGTCAGGCCTGATGGTAGGCCTGGGTGAGCGTTTTGACGAGGTCATTGGCGTCCTGAGAGACTTACGGGCGTGCGGGTGTAATTTTGTAACGATAGGGCAGTACCTGAGACCGCGTAAGACCAATATTGCGGTTGTAGAGTACATACCTCCGGGCGTCTTTGATTTATACAGGGAAAAGGCGAAGGAACTAGGGTTTGACGCCGTGGCCTCCGCCCCGCTTGTAAGAAGCTCAATGGACGCCGACCAGATGTTTTTGCCCCACACCTGAGGAGTTTTTGGCCGCGCGAGGATTCGGGCACACCGGATAGATTTAAACAACTGATGTCAGTTGTAACTTATATTTCCAGACTGGCAGACCCTGTTGCAAAGAATCATAGACCCGTTGTCATTTTTGTAACTATATGGCCGAATTTTCGCTTATTCAATAGCCTCACCTTAATCAAAATATAAAAAGGGGGATTTTGTTTTTTAGCAGTTCATCAAATAATATGACCCCTATTCTCATTGAAAAAAACGCTCTCAAAGGGAATCTATCCAATCTTACATCCCTATAACTACATACTTACTATATTGACAGACATGCTATGCACAATGCCAGTGCTATCTTTACCTCTCATTGAGAATTGCTGGGGTTTTCACCCAAGCTCCGATATAGAAATTTGCACCTATTGATAAAAGGGTTTTTGA
>NZ_JBJUSG010000137.1:0-2475 GCF_046044395.1 Candidatus Magnetominusculus dajiuhuensis
TAGGGGGTACTCTTGCCGGTAACCCAGCGGGTGTAGTTATTTAGACGCTTACGAATGTCCGCGATCTCCCTAAGCTAACAATTGTCATCAACATGTGTACGAAACTTCTTTACGGGTAATAAACGGCGCTGATGTCGTAATCTTCAACCATAATAGCTCTGATGATACTGACGGGCGGCATTGACATTCCATTGACCGTCAGATGCGTCAACACACTGCCCTCAGTCGGCGAGAAGTAAAATATCCTAACCGAACCATACAGCCAGGAAGCGTTACTGCCTTGTCTTAGAGCTGTTGTTACCATGTTAAAGTTCTCGTCATACACCGTCACCGAGCCGCTTCCGGCCACTGCAAAGGAAACGGTCTGTACTGTGTTGTTATCAATTATTGTCTGAGTAAGCGGATATGAAGTCGAAGCCGGATTGTATAAGTCTCCGCTATAAATGGCCGTTATCGAATGGGTGCCAATGGGCAGCTCCGCGGTTGCCAATGATGCCTCTCCATTGACAAGGGCATCTGTCCCAAGAATGGTCGTGTTATCAGTGGTCATGTTGTCCATAAATAAAACTGTGCCGGTGGGTGAATTAGGCGAATCACCGGTAACAGTCGCAGTGAAGGTTACCGGCGCGCCGTAGGCAGATGAACTCATGGACGATGTGACCGTTATATACGCGATGACCTGTGTGAGTACAACCGATGTCGAGGCAGGGTTGTTTGAGTCTCCACTATAAACAGCAGTTATCGAATATGTGCCGACCAACGGTAAAATGCTTAGGGTGGCCTGTCCATTGACGTCCAATGCAACGGTTGACAGGGGCGTCATGCCAGACATAAATGTTATGGTGCCTGTTGGTGAATTCCCCGTAACTGTAGCCGTAAAGGTTACCGCAACCCCATAGTTTGCTGGATTCCTGGATGATGTAATGATGACAGTCTTCACAGTCTGATTGAGAACATCCGATGTAGAGGATAAATTGTTTGTATCTCCACTATAAACCGCTATAATCGAATGTGTACCCGCAGCCAGCGATGAGACTGTCAGATAGGCTTTTCCCCTTTCGTTGATCGAAACAACGCCAAGCGTGTCAAATGTGGTTGTGTTGTCCATAAAGGTAACAGTCCCCGTTGGAGATACTCCTTTAACTGTTGCTGTGAAGGTTACTAACGCCCTGAAAGCCGATGGATTCGCAGACGATGTGATGGTTGTTGTCGTTGCCTGTGTTACGAGTTCATTCAATGCCGCCGATGTCGAAGCCAAATTGTATGTGTCCCCTGAATAAACCGCTGTTATTGGGTGTGTACCTGCCGAAAGAGAGGATGTAGAATACGCAGCTTGTCCGCTTGCAAGTTGAGAGGTGCCAAGTGTGGTTGTGTTGTCCATAAAGGTAACAGTCCCCGTTGGAGACACACCTGTAACTGTTGCCGTAAAAGTTACCGCCGCCCCATATTTCGATGGATTCAGAGATGTAGCAATGGTCGTTGCCGTTATGTGACTTACCATCTGAATTAATGGCTCAGATGTTGATGCCAAATTGTATGTGTCCCCCGAATAAACCGCTGTTATTGGGTGTGTGCCTGCCGAAAGAGAGGACGTAGAATATACAGCCTGTCCGCTTCCATTAAGCGACACTGCCGCAAGTGTGGTTGTGTTGTCCACAAAGGCCACTGTACCCGTTGGCGATGTACCGGTAACCGTTGCCGTGATGGTTACCGCCGCCCCATATTTCGATGGATTCAGAGATGTAGTAATGGTTATTGCCGTTGAGTAACCTACGGCCTGACTTAACGCCGCAGATGTCGAAGATAAATTATGTGTGTCCCCCGAATAAACCGCCGTTATTGGGTGCGTGCCTGCCAAAAGAGAGGATGTGGAATATACGGCCCGTCCGCTTACAAGTGATGCGGTGCCAAGCGTAGCTGTGCCATCTTTAAACGTAACATCGCCTGTTGGAGATGTCCCTGTTACTGTGGCTGTGAAGGTTACAGATGTGCCGTACGTTGATGGATTTAGAGAAGAAGCAACGGTTGTGGTTGTCGTTACGGCATTTACGGTCTGATTCAATGCCCCTGATGACGAAGTCGAATTGTTCGTGTCCCCTGAGTAAGACGCCGTTATTGAATGAGTGCCGACTGAAAGTGACGAAGTAGAATATGTGGCTTGTCCGCTTGAGTTAATCGAGGCAGAGCCAAGAGTGTTCGTGCCATCTGTAAATGTAACAGTACCTGTTGGAGAGTTGCCCGTAACAGTTGCCGTAAATGTGACCGACACGCCGTGTATTGATGGATTCAGAGACGATGAGACGCTGGTAGTTGTTGGAGCAGGAGTAGGCGTTGGAGTAGGCGTTGGAGTAGGCGTCGCCGAATTGACAACCTGTGCCAATGTCGTCGAAAGCGAAGCAGAATTGTATGTATCCCCTCCGTAAACCGCCGTTATTGGGTGCGTGCCTGCCAAAAGAGAGGATGTGGAATATACGG